>CAYXKQ010000034.1:4138-12706 GCA_964465715.1 uncultured Chloroflexota bacterium | reverse complement strand
ATGTTCGAGATGATGACGATGAACCCGATAAAGAAGCTGTTGAACAGCCAGCGGATGATCTGGTAGTCCTGGATGATGTCGATGTAGTTCTGCAGGTAGATCGAATTGGGCAGGAAGTTCAGCCCTGGTTCGTAAATCTCCCGCTCCTGCTTGAGTGAGGCCGAGAGCATCCACAGATAGGGGATCGTCACGAAAAGAACACCCATAAGCAGGGCGCCGTAGAGGACGAACCTTCCGATTCGGCGCCAGTTTTGGGTCCGCCGGGAGCGGATCGTCAGCGACGGGTCGGGTGCGACCGCCTCGATTACCTGGGTCTGGGCCATTTAGAGGTACTCCGTGCGCGCGCCGATCAGCCGGAACTGGAGCAGCGACAGCGAAAAGATCAGGATGAAGATGAACAGCGAAACCGCGCTGGCAAATCCCATCCGGAAGAATTCGAATGCGTTCTGGTACATGTAGAACACCATCACGTTGGTGGCGTTCACCGGTCCGCCGCCGGTCATGATGTAGATCACCGCGAACGAGTTCTGGGTGGCTCGCAGGATCCCCAGGACCAGCACGAATAGCGTGGTCGGCATCAGCAGCGGGATTACCACGTAGCGGAACGTGGTGACCGCGTTGGCCCCGTCGATCCGGGCGGCTTCTTTGAGCTCGGAGGGAATTCCCTGCAAACCGGCCAGGTAGATGACGGTGAAGTATCCGACCTCCCGCCAGACGAAGGTGATGATCACGGTCGGCATCGCCAGCACCGGATCCGAGGCCCAGCGCAGGTCGTTGGGCAGCCCGACCAAATCCATCAGCGCATTCACTACGCCGAACTGGGGGTCGAATATCCAGAGCCAGATGACGGCGGTGGCCACCAGCGAGGTGACGACCGGCGAATAGTAAAGACCGCGCAGCAGCGACTCGGCCCGAATTCCCTGGTTGAGCGCCAGCGCCGTGCCGAGGGCTCCGCAAATCATGATCGCGACCGAGACCACCACGAACACGAATGTATTCCACATGGTGCGGATGAAGTCCGGCTTGGTGATCAGCTCGGCGAAGTTGTCCACCCCGATGAAGGTGGCGGCGGTGAACGGGTCGAGCGGATTCCAGCGGAAGAAGGCCAGGTAGAACGACGCCAGCACCGGTACCAGCGTGAATATGAGGAAGAAGACGAACGATGGCAGGACGAAAAGATACCCGCTGCGGGCCTCTTCATCCCTGAACAAAGCCACCAAGGTCCGCCAGGCATTGCGCTTGGGCAACGCCGACGTTTGTTGCATAGAAAACACCCCGCCGCCAGCGATGAGGCGGCTGTGATGGACGAACCGATTCTAGCCGGACGGGATTCCGGGGCGATCGGGATTTGCCCATTCGCGGCTGCGCCGTGTTCAAATTGGAACGGTCGTGCCCAGCGCCGGGCCGTCCCGTTACCCCGTGCCCGCAATCAACCGGAGTTGATCGCCTGTGACCGCTACCCGCCCCAACCTGCTGCTGCTTATTCCGGACCAGCATCGCTGGGACTTCGGGCCCTGGAACCCGCAGTCGCCGCTGCGCATGCCCAACCTGGCTGGACTCGCCGCGCGGGGGGTGCAGTTTGACCAGGCGATCGTAAACAGCCCCCTCTGCGCCCCGATGCGCGCCAGCCTGGCCTCGGCGCGGTCCTATGGATCGTGCGGGGTGATCGACAACGGCAACGACTATCCCCTGGAGCTGCCGACCTTCTACCAGCAGTTGCGCGACGCCGGGTACCAGGTTTGCGGGACCGGCAAATTCGACCTTCACAAGGTATCCGGAGGCTGGGGCCTGGACGGTCAGAACTGCCTGGCCGACTGGGGATTCACGCGCGGGATAGACAACGAGGGCAAGTGGGACGGCTTCCGCAACTACCGCAACACCGGGGAGGCCCAGGGTCCTTACTACAAATTCCTGGTCGAGAACGGACTGGCCGAGGCGCACTGCCAGGATTTCGAACGGCGCGGGCGGGATTACGCCGACGGCAAGGACTACGGCAGCACCTTTCCGACGACGCTGCCGGACTTTGCGTACGGCGACAACTGGATCGGGCGCAATACGATCGACATCCTGCGCGAACTCCCCGAGGGGCAACCCTGGTTCATGCAGGTGAATTTCACCGGTCCGCACGAACCCCAGGACATCACTTCCTCCATGTGGCACGCCTGCCAGGGCGCCAAGCACCCCGGCCCGCTGGCCAGCAGCCAGCACGATGCCGATTTCCACAACCGGGCGCGTCAGAACTACGGCGCCATGCTGGAGAACATCGACGCCCGGATCGGCGAGATACTCGCCACCATCGAACGGCGCGGCGAACTGGAGAACACCGTCGTCATCTACACCTCCGACCACGGTGAGATGCTTGGCGATCACGACGAATGGCAGAAATCGCGACCCTGGCAGTCGGCGGTGGCGGTGCCGCTGATCGCGGCCGGGCCGGGAGTCGCCGAGGGCCAGAAGAGCTCGGCGCTCATCCAGATGTTCGACCTGGCGGCCACCTTCATCGATTACGCGGGAGCGGACCCGGTGCCCGACATGGACGCCCGCTCGATTCGACCGGTGCTGGAGGGCCAGTCGCAGGCCCATCGCGACGTCCTTTTCTCCGGCCTGCGCTACCACGGTGGATATTCCGGCGTCTCCGCCCAGCATCCGTCCGAGCGGTACATCTGGGACATGGCCTTCGACGGGCGCTACAAGCTGGTGCACCAGCACGGCTACGGAATGGATCCGCAGCTGTTCGATCTGGAATCTGATCCGGCCGAGTCCTGCGACCTTGCGGCCAGCGAACCCGACCGGGCCGGCGCCATGCTGGAACTGATCCGCGCTGAAACCGCCCGCAACGGCATCGCCGTTTAATCCCCGCCTCCGACCCGACCGACCAAGGAGCCTCCCAGAAATGGCCGAGCGTCCACCCAACCTCCTGTTCATATTTCCCGACCAGCAGCGCTGGGACTGGGGACCCTGGAACGAGCAGCTCGACATCCGCACTCCCAACCTGGCCCGGCTGGCCGAACGGGGGGTCCGGTTCGAGCACACCGTCACCAGCTCCCCGCTCTGCGCGCCGGCGCGGGCCTGCCTGGCCAGCGGGCGCAATTTCTGGCGCTGCGGGGTCAACGACAACTACGACGACACGCCGCTGGACGGGCCGTACTTCTACCAGAATCTGCGCGCCGCCGGCTACGAGGTCTGCGCGGTCGGCAAGGTGGATCTGCACAAAGGCACCGCGGAATGGAAGACCGACGGCTCCAGCTGGCTCGAGCAGTGGGGGTTCACGCGCGGCATCGACAACGAAGGCAAGCACGCCGGTGTGGTGACCGGCGCCGACGAGCCGGCCGGGCCCTACATGGCCATGCTGCACCGCGAAGGCTGGGCCGACGCCCATGTGGAGGACCTGAAAAGCCGTCATTACTTCCTGGACACCCAGCCCACGCCCCTGCCCGAGGATCTTTACTCGGACAACTGGATCGCCGACAACTGCCTCAGTGTCCTGAACCAGGTGGAGGTGGGCACGCCCTGGTTCATGCAGATCAATTACACCGGACCGCACGAACCCAACGACATCACCCAGTCCATGTGGGATTCGGTCCAGGGACGCAGCTTCCCGGGTCCGGTGGACAGCACCGAGTTCGGGGCCGACGACCACGTCCGGATCCGCCAGAACTACACCGCCATGATCGAGAACATCGACCGCCACACCGGGCGGATCCTGGACGCGATCGAAAAGCGCGGCGAGCTGGAAAACACCATAGTCGTCTACTCGTCCGACCACGGCGAGATGCTGGGCGATCACGACTGCTGGGAAAAGTCCAACTACTACGACGGCGCCCTGCGCGTGCCGCTGGTGATCAGCGGTCCGGGAATCGAGGGCGGCCGCGTTTCCGACGCGCTCGCCCAGGTCAACGACCTGGGCCCGACCTTCCTTGACCTGGCCGGGGCCGAACCGCTGGCGGACAGTGATGGACAGTCCCTGCGGCCGGTCCTGGAGGGCCGCGCCCGCGGAGTCCACGACTATTCCTACTCGGGCCTGAATCAACGCGGTGTCCGCGGCCGTGGCAGTTCCTATCGGGTGATCCGGGTAACCCGCTTCGACGTGGTCTGCGACGGACGCTACAAGCTGGTGGTCGACCATACCGAAGAGCGCGAGTTGCTCTTCGACGGAGAAACCGACCCCCACGAGCTCGACAACATCGTGGCCAGAGAACCGGCCGTGGCCGACCGGCTGCGGTCAGCGCTCGCCCGGCAGACCTCGCCGGGGTCGGGGGCGGCGGTCCGCTAGACCGTGAGCCGCCAGTCGGCGGCGGTCATTCGGGATCGGCAGGGACGGCGGTCGCGCCCTCGGCGTTTGCGGCGTTTCCGTCCTCGCGCGCCCGGGCGTCATCGGCCCAGCGCAGGAATATTGCCCGGGTTACCAGGGAGATCAGGACGCCGGCCGGCACGCCGAACACTATCCCCCAGAATCCGAGCAGGGCGGCTCCGACCAGGACCGAGGTGATCAGCGCCAGCGGGTTCACCCCGGCGACGTGTCCGACGACATTGGGCCGGACCAGGTTCTCGAGCACCGCCTGGATGATCAGGAGCGGTATCCCCACCCAGAACACCGCGACCGTCCACGAATCCAGCAGCGCGATCAGCATCGGCAGCAGCAAACCAATCAGGGCCCCGACGATCGGTATCGCCAGCAGCAACCCGGATAAAACCGCCGGGAACAGCCACGGCTCCACGCCGGCGATCTGCAATACGACGGCGACCGCGATCGCGAACAGCACGACCTCGGTTATGGTGCCGAGCATGTAGGCCCCGAACGCGCTCTCGACGGTGCTCACGCCGGTCGCCAGATAGCGCGACCACGAGGTTGGCAACCGTCGCCGAAGTTTGGCCAGTACCGGGTCCCAGTTCAGCATCATGTACACGGTCACGATCAGTACCAGGACGAAATTGATGGCCCCGGCGGCGACCGAGGTGAGGCCCTGCAGGACTTCGGTGGCGGCCTGGCCGGCCAGGCCCTGCAGGTTGCTTGCGTAATCGTCGATGACCTGCTCGACGCTGGTGACCGGCATGCCCAGCGATGCCAATATGTCAAGCGCCCAGCCGTACAGTTGGGTCACTTCCTCGGAGTACTCGCCCAACCGGCCGATGATCTCGCGCAGGTCGCGAACCATGTAAGGCACCGCCAGAGTCACCAGCCCGGCGATCAGCAGAAAGGCCCCGATCGCGACCACGAACACCGCCAGCGTATACGGAATCCGTTGCCCGGGCAGCCGCAGTCGGCACAGCCAGCGCACCGGCGGCAGCAGCAGCAGATTGAGCATCATGGCGAAAAGAAAAATCAGGATCACCGAACCGAGCTCGCGGCCGGCGTCCACCAGGAATCCGCCCAGGTAGACGACCAGGGCGGCGATCCCCAGTGCGAAGAAAAGTCGCCGCAGTTGCCGGGTGCTGACCATGGCCTTCTAACGCGCCTGAAGGGCGCGCAGCAATTGCTCGGTCATCTCGCGACCGTCGCCGAAGAGCATTACCGTGTTATCGGAGGCGAAGAGCTCGTTGGCGATCCCGGCGAACCCGGGCGAGAGCGAACGCTTGATGACCACTACCGTGCGGGCCCGTCCGGCCTCCAGGATCGGCATGCCGTAAATCGGACTCGAAGGATCGGATGCGGCGGCCGGGTTCACCACGTCATTGGCGCCGATAACGATCGCGACGTCGGTCTGCGGCATGCGCGGATTGGCCTGATCAAGCTCGAGCAGTTCTTCGTAGGGCACGTCGGCTTCGGCCAGCAGGACGTTCATGTGCCCGGGCATGCGGCCGGCCACCGGATGGATGGCGTACCCAACCGTGGTCCCTGCGGCCTTCAGGTGGTCTGTAAGCTCGCGGACCGCGTGCTGGGCCTGGGCGACGGCCATGCCGTAGCCGGGCACGATCTGCACGCTGTCGGCGACCTCCAGGACCATCGCCACTTCCTCCGGGCTGGAGGCGGTGACGCGGCCGTCATAGATGTCGCCAGCAGCGGTCCGGGCGGGTCCGAAATTGCGCAGCACGACGTCGGCGAGCGAGCGGTTCATCGCCCGGCTCATGATCAGGGTCAGAAGCAATCCGGCCACTCCGACCAGCGACCCGGCGATGACCAGGACCTCGATGCCGAGGGCGAATCCGGTCGCCGCCGCCGCAATGCCGGAGAGCGAATTGAGCATCGAGATCACGACCGGCATGTCGGCGCCGCCGATGGGGAACGTCAGGGCCAATCCGAGGACCGCGGCGACGAGGCCCGCCCCGAGCAGCCACCAGATCCAATCGGGCTGGTAGACATACAGTCCCGCCAGCGCCAGTCCCAGCAACGCCTGCAATCCGACGCTGCCGCGGTGCAGCCAGTTGATGCGCGGTTGCCAGCGCAGGAGGCCCTGCAGCTTGATCAAGGCCACCAGCGACCCGGTGAAGGTCAGAACCCCGATCAGGGTCCCGGCGGCGACCGAGACCGAGACCTGCGCCGAACCCTGGGCCGCCCCCGAACCGATCAGGGCGGCGGCGATTGCCACCAACGCCGAGGCCGCGCCGCCGAAACCGTTGAATGTCGCAACCAGCTGCGGCATCGCGGTGAACCGGACCAGGAAAGCCAGCGCCGCGCCCAGCGCCGCGCCCGCCCCGAGGCCGATCCCGATCCATTGGAATTCCACTATTTCGGAAGCCGTCAGGGTGGCCAGGACCGCAACCAGCATTCCGGTCGCGGCCAGCAGATTGCCGCGCACCGCGCTGCGCGGCGAGGCCATACCCTTCAGGCCGACGATCAGCAGGATGGCGGCGGCCAGATAGGCGGCCCCGATCAGGGCTTCGGAATTCACTTGCGGCGCCTGAACTTGCCCAGCATGCGGCCGGTCACCAGGAACCCGCCGACCACGTTTACGGTCGCCAGGGTCAGCGCCAGGGTGCCAAGAACAGTCGGCCAGGGCCCCTCGGCGGCACCGGCCGCCACCAGCGCCCCAACGATGGTGATCCCGGAAATCGCGTTGGCCCCGGACATGAGCGGGGTGTGCAGGGTCGGCGGGACCTTGGTGATCAGCTCAAGCCCGAGCAAAACCGAAAGCGCCAGGATGGTGGGCAACACAAGTTCTTCAGGCATCGGGTTCGCCGCCTCCCGGCGCCGCGCTTAGCTGATCCAGCACCGCCTGGTTTCGCACCCTGCCGTCGGCCGCCACCAGCGATTCGGCCAGGATCTCGTCCCTGGACGGATCGCCTTCGCACTCGGCCAAAAGTGCCAAAAAGCGCGCCAGGTTGCGGGAGTACATCTGCGATGCGTGCGCGGCCAGCTGCGATTCGGCATCGCTGAGACCCACCACCGCAACGCCGCCGCGCTCAATGGTCGCGCCGGGCGTCGTCGCCGCACAGTTTCCGCCCTTGGCCGCAGCCAGGTCGATGAGCACCGATCCCGGACGCATTCGGGCCAGCATCTCATCCGTTACCAGGACCGGCGCCCTGGCCCCGGCCACCAGCGCCGCGGTTATCACCACGTCGGCGTCGGCCAGGACCGAACCCAGTTGCTCGCGCTGGCGGCGCAGGAATTCGGCGGACTGATCGCGGGCGTAACCCCCGGCGGTCTGGATGCCGGCGATGTCGAGATCCAGCTCAATGAACTGCGCACCCAGGCTCTCGACCTGCTCGCGGACTTCTTCACGCACGTCGTAAGCCGAAACCCGCGCGCCCAGCCGCCGGGCGGTGGCGATCGCCTGCAGGCCAGCCACCCCGACCCCCAGGACCGTCACCTTGGCCGGGGCCAGGGTCCCGGCCGCGGTCATCAGCAGCGGGAAGATCTGCGGCAACCGGTTGGCCGCCACCAGGACCGCCTTGTAGCCGGCCAGGGTCGCCATCGCCGAAAGGGCGTCCAGCGACTGGGCGCGCGAAATCCGGGGAACCATCTCGAAGGCGAAGGCGCGCAGCCCGCGCTCGGCAATGGCGGCGACGTTCCCGGCCCGGGCGATCGGATCGAGCAGGCCGACCACCGTCGACCCGGCGGGCAGGGCGGCCAGATCGTCGGCATCCGGATAGGGCGCGATCGCCGCCACCGCGGCCCCGGCGAGCAGCCGACCGCGCTCGACGGCGATGCCGGCACCGGCGGAGCGGTACTCGGCGTCCCCGTGCCCGGCCCGCTCGCCGGCTCCGGCGAGCACGCTCACCTCATAACCGGAATCCAACAGCGTCCCAATGTCGCCCGGGACGATGGCCACACGACGTTCGGAGGGGTCCGTGGCCGGCGCCACGGCAATCAACCGGGAGGCGTTCAAGTATTCCACCGTGCGCCGGGCAGTCCGGAGTCAAAAACGGCACGGTCGAATCCCGGCACGCCGCGGCGCGCCAGGCGCGCAAAAAGCCGGTCGGCGGTCTGCCGGGAGACCTCATCGAATGAGTGCGCCGGCCCTCGAACGTGCGCCGAACCGATCACCCCGAGGCGTTCAAAGTAGCGCTTCTGGCAGTGCATGTAAAGGTCCAGCGACTGCATTCCGAAGGTCAGCAGGGGCAGGACCTTTTCGTATTCGGCCAAGCCCGCTTCCAGTGATCCTTCGCGCAGCAGCCGGTCGATCTGCA
>CAYXKQ010000034.1:649-4128 GCA_964465715.1 uncultured Chloroflexota bacterium | reverse complement strand
CCAGGTCAAGGCCGGGAACGCAGCCGACCGCGCCGCGGGCAACGAATTCGGGGTAGTTGATCCCTCCGTTGCCGGTGAACACCCGCAGGCCGGCCGCGGCTAACTGCGAAGTGCGCGACCCGACGGCGGCCGACTCCTCCTTGATGGAAAAAACCGCCGGCACCTTTAGGCAGAGCCTTTCCAGGTCGTGCGGAGCGACGTCGACGCCGGTTTCCTGGGGCGCGTTCTGCAGCATGATCGGCAATTCCGCCGCGTCCGCCACCGCCCCGACGTGCGCAACCAGCGCCGCACCGGCGCAGCCCGGCGGGGTCCGCAGCATGATCGCGGCGGCCCCCAGGCTCCGATAAGTTCGGGCCTGTCCGATCGCGGCCTGCGTGTACCCATCCACGCCGGCGATGACCGGTTTTCTGACGTTGGCCGAAGAAACCACGGTTTCGACCACCGCCGACCGCTCGCGTTCGGAAAGGGCACGGGACTCGGAGGCCACGCCCAGCGTGACCAGCGCGTCAACTGCCGACTCGGCCATGAGGTCCGACAGGTTGTCCAGGCCGGGGTGGTCGACGCCAGCTCCGGACTGTTCGAACGGGGTGGGGACGACGGGCGCAATGCCACGCAGATCCATAGGAGTGAGTGAGAGACTTTCTGTCTTTTGGGCGCGCCAAACGGCGGCCGCCGCTGTCCAAATCAATTGTCTATTGCCGGGGCCGGACACGAGCAGTCCATAGAATCGGCGCAAGTTCGGAAGATTCTTCACCAGCAGGATGGGGCCGCAGCCATGTCCGCAACCGTGCGGCTTACTGCCGGCCAGGCAATCGTACGCTTTCTGGCCGCCCAGTACAGTCAATTTGACGGCGATCGCCAACGCCTGATCAACGGCATGTTCGGCATATTCGGTCACGGCAACGTGGCCGGGTTGGGCCAGGCCCTGGAGGAAGAGCGGGGCCGGCTGCGCTACCACCAGCCCCACAACGAGCAGGCGATGGTGCACACCGCTTCCGGTTATTCCAAGGCGATGCGCCGTCGCGCCGTAATGGCATGTACGGCGTCGATCGGCCCGGGAACAACCAACATGGTCTCCGGCGCCGCCACCGCCACCATCAACCGACTGCCGGTCCTCCTATTTGCGTCCGACAACTACGCAACGCGCCGACAGGGGCCGGTTCTCCAGCAGCTCGAACACCCGGTCAGCTTTGATACGTCGGCGGCCGACACCCTGCGGCCGGTGAGCCGTTTCTTCGATCGGATTTCTCGGCCCGAACAACTGTTGACCGCCCTGCCGGAAGCCATGCGCGTGCTGACCGACGTGCGTGAGACCGGCGCGGTTACGATCGCGCTCCCTCAGGACGTGCAGATGATGGCCTACGACTGGCCGGTCCACTTCTTCAACGAACGCACCTGGACGATCGCCCGGCCCTACCCCAATCCCGATTCCATCAACGCCGCCGCCGAATTGCTGCGGTCGGCCCGCAATCCGGTGATCCTGGCCGGCGGCGGGGCAATCTACTCCGACGCCGAAGCGGTGCTGGGCGAGTTCGCCCGGACATTCGGGATCCCGATCGGAGAGACGCACGCCGGGCTGTCCTCCGGACGTTTGGCCGGCGACCTGGCGCTCGGCGGGATGGGCGTCTGCGGGACTCCGCAGGCCGCCCAGATCGCAGCGGCGGCCGATCTCGTGATCGGGATTGGCACCCGTTATTCGGACTTTGCGACCGGTTCGAATTCACTCTTTCAGAATCCCGACGTGGCGTTCCTGAACATAAACGTCGCCGGGCACGACGCCTACAAGCAGGGCGGGCTGGCGGTGGAAGCCGACGCCCGCATCGCGCTAGAGCAGTTGCTGCTGGCCGCTTCCGAATACCGGGCCGACCCGGACTGGACCGAGCGGGCGCGGCGCCTGAACCAGGAGTGGCGGGTCCAACTCGAAAGCGAGGTCAGGCCGCCGGCGCCGGGCGAGGGCATGAATCAGGCGCAGGTGATCCAGGCGCTCAACGAACACATGGGTCCGGGGGATCTAGTTACCGTAGCGGCCGGTTCGCCGCCGGGCGATATCCAGCAGCAGTGGATCTCAGCCGAAAGCGGTCAACCGCTGGTTGAATTCGGCTTCTCCTGCATGGGCTGGGAGCTGCCGGCCGCACTGGGGGCCAAGCTGGCCCGACCCGAGGCCGGCGTCTTTACGTTCATCGGCGACGGCACCTACCTGATGAACAACACCGAAATCGTCACGGCGGCCAAGGAGGGTTTGAAGATCGTGGTCGTGGTCGCCAACAACCACGGGTTCCAGATCATCCGCAAGCTGCAGGAAGCCAAGACCGGCCGCGCGTTCGGGAACGAGTTCCGCGCCCGCGAAGAGGCGACCGACCGCCTCACCGGCGCCTACGCGGGAATCGACTTCGTCAAGAACGCCGAATCCCTGGGGGCGGTCGGACTGGCCGCCACCAACCTGGACGAATTGCGCGCCGCCCTGCGGCAGGCCGATTCGGTGGCCCGCCAGCCGGTCCTGATCGAATGCGAAGTCGAGCCCTCGCGCTGGGCCGCCGACACCGGGGTCTGGTGGGACGTTTCGGTGCCCGAGGTCTCTTCCTACGAGGACGTGGTGGCGATGCGTGCCGAATACGAGAAGCAAAAGCAGAGCCAGCGCCTCTACTACTAACCCCCTCGTCGGGGCGGGCCGGAGCCGGGGGCAGGCGGGCCGATATTCGGCGGCGGCTAAGCCGGCGGGTACTCGTTGGCCCGGTCGTGCACCTGGATGATTTCGATGAGGCCGCCCTCCGGGTCGTAGGCGTAGCAGACCGTTTTTGCCCCACCCGGAGACTCAACCAGGCCCGATAACGGCTTTCCGCCCTCGGCCAGCAGACGCTGGTGCATGGCGGCGGCATCGTCGGTCTCCACCGCGACGTGGTTGGCGTGCAGGGCGTTGGCCGGTCTGGGGCCGGGACGATCCGGGTGCGAGTGGTAGCAGAGCAGCTCGACCTGGCGCGGCGATTCGTCGGTGCCCAGGATTGCCACTTCCACGTCGGCATCCTTGAGGCCCACGACTTTTTCGGTGAAATCATCCCCGCGCCGGAAGCGGTGCTGTAACTCGAACCCCAGCGCGCGGCTGAAAAATCCGATCATGCGGTCCATATCGGCGACCACGATGCCGGCGTGCGTCAAGCGGCTCGAAGACGGCACTAGCGGCTCCTCGCCAGGGCGTGGGTCCGCTCGGCCAGATCGCTGATCCGCGATCCGTCGAATCCGGCCACCATGCTGCCGACCCGATCACCGAGCGGTTCGATCCAGGCGCCCGGCAGCGAACGCGCACCCAGAATCGCCCCCACGATCGATCCGGCGGTTGCGCCGTTGCAATCGGTGTCGAGTCCGCAGGCGACCGCGATCGAAATCGTCTTCTCCAGATCGCAATCGCCCCAGAGCAGGCCGATCGCCACGAAGCAGGCGTTGTTGATCGTGTGAACGCCATGATAGTGACCGCAGGTGGACAT
>CAYXKQ010000034.1:0-639 GCA_964465715.1 uncultured Chloroflexota bacterium | reverse complement strand
ATGACCTGGGCCAGGGCCTGCCCCCAGTCCAGACCGCGTTCACGGGAGCCGATCACGCTTTCCAGTTCGCGCTGCAAGCGCGAACCGGCCGGAATCTGGTCCATGCCGGCCAAAAGCGCCTGCAGCGGATCGCCGGTAGCGAAGGCGGCGGCGTTGGCGGCGGCGGCGAACAGCGCGCCGTAGATTCCGTTTTTGGTGTGCGAGACGATGGCGTCGCGGTAGGCCAGGTCAGCGGCGGCGGCGGGGTCGCCGGCACAGGCGTAACCGTAGACGTCGGTCCGGATCTGGGCTCCGATCCATTCCCGGAACGGATTCTTCACCGTGGCCGATGCAGGCGGGGCGATGCCCAGCAACAGATTTCGGTAGGCGACTCGCTCGGCGGTATAGGTCATGTTGGCCGGAATGCCCTCCAGCCAGGCCTCGGCGACGTCGGCGGGCGCGAAGTCGAAGCCGTGTCGCTCCAGGATCGAGAGCGCAAAGATCATGTAATCGATGTCGTCGTCGCGGGCCATCGAGGAAAAATTGCCGCGCGTGGCCTCGTCCGCCGACCGGTGCATCGGGATTCCGACGTCGTGGTCCGGGACAAGCGGGATGTAATCGTCGGGCGGAAAAGCGTAATCGGGGGCCAGGTAACGGCGA
>CAYXKQ010000033.1:0-12928 GCA_964465715.1 uncultured Chloroflexota bacterium | reverse complement strand
CACCACACCCCCCCCGCTGCACCCCCCCAGCGCGAGCAGCGCCACCCGCGGCACGGCGAACGGCCGGGGGGCCCGGGGGCGCCGGGGCGGAAGGAGGCGCGGGGGCCGGCGGAGCGCCCGGCGCCGAATCGGCGGCGCAGGAGGTCAGCGTGACCGCCGCCAGCGCGATTGCGACCACCACCATCCACCGTGCGGGGCGGATTGGGCTGGATGGTTGCGGGCCGGTCCGAGGACCCTCAGGCCAGACCGGGTCCGGATTGGATGTGCAAAGCACACCGCCGCGCGCATGCGGTTCAGGATGTTTGGCCATTCCCAGTCAGGCCGCGGTTGCCGGCCTTGGCCGCTCGCCTTCGGCCGGCGCGCCGGCCGCCTCGTCCCTCTGATCCCCCTCGACGGCAAACGAATAGGCGACAAATAGCCAGAAGAACGCGGCCAGTTCGGGCCGGAAGTAGAAATTGTCGAAAAACCCGTGGGCGACACCGGCCGCCATGGCGGCCAGCACGCCGGCGTCGGCCCAGAAAATGGGGCCGCCGCGGGCGGTCAATCCGCGCGCAATCACACCGGCCGCGCGCGTCAGCAGCAGCGCCAGCGCGGCGATCCCAACCACGCCCAACGACAGCCAGGCGTCCAGCAGCAGATTGTGCGGATGGGACAGGTTGGGTTCGCGCCACATCCCGGGGTCCAGGTAATCGGGCAGATGGTAGAGGAAGTTGTCCGGGCCAACTCCCAGCCAGAGGTTGTCGCCGGCCATCAGGGCCGCCGATCCCCAGAGCCGCAGCCGCACGTCCAGCGTGTCGGCGCCGAATCCGGCCAACGCCAATATCACCAATCCAATCCCCACTGAAAGGCCGACCACCGGCGCCAGCCAGCGACCCAGGAACGGGCGCGCCGCGCCCCAGATCAACTGGGCCACGGCCGCCACGCCGACCGCTCCGGCCAGCAAGCCGCCGCGTGAAAGGGTGGCCAGCAGCGCGGCCGCGATCGCCAGCAGCAGCGCCAGCAGCGCGAATCGCCGGTTCGCGACGGCTGCGGCCAGGGTCAGGGCCAGCGCCAGCGGCAGTCCTCTTTCGAGCACCAGCGCCAGGCCGTTCGGCGAGCCCCAGGGACCGCGCAGGCGGGCCAGCTGGCCATCGGCGAGGAATTCGATTCCGCCCGAGAGCAGCGCCAGCAAGGCGGCGATGCCGGCGGCCCCGGCCACCGCGCCGGCCAGCAGCAACCGGCGCCGACCGGCCAGGTAGGTAGCGATCAGGCAGCCCAGCCACAGGGGTTCGAGTACCAGCAGGCGCAGGCCGCGGACCGCCACCTTGGGGTATTCAGCCGCCGCGGTGGCAACCAGCGCGGCGAGGAGGAAAAGCAACATCAGCGGCAGGTGCTGTCGGGCGATCCCGAACTCGACTCGGCCGAGCAGGACCGCCCGCAACCCCCAGGCCCCGGTCAGCGCGGCCAGCCCCAGTTCGCCCGGGTTCAGATTCAGCGGACCCAGCGGGGCGGAAACCGGCGCCAGCAACCAACCGGCGACGGTCACCGTGGCCAGCGCCGCCGGCGCCGCCGCACCCAGCATGCCCAGTCCCGCCAGGCTCGCCAGGCGGAACCAGAACCAGGGGTCGCCCGGCCCTGCGGCGGGGGCCGTCGCGGCAAGGGTCAGCAGGACCGCGGCCAGCAACAGGGCGGGCGCATCGGCGACCTGCACCCGTTCGATGACCGGCCGCCAGCGCAAACGCCCCGCCCACCAGTTCACAAGCGACCCGAACACGAGCGCCACCCCGGCCGCGGCGGCGGCGGTGCCGAGCCAGGCCGGCCAGCGCGGCGCGGGGTCGCCGGCAATGGCGGCCCGGATCATCACCAGTTCACCGACCGATTCCGGCGCGCTGGTACCGACGACCTCCAGCACCATGTGGTGCGGCCCGGATGGCAGGCCGGATGCCAGCGGCTGGGCCACGAACCCGCTTTCAGGCGCGTAAAGATCCAGCCGCGCCGCGCCGCCCGCGGTTTTCGGCACCAGGTCGGCGCGTGAGTCGGATCCGTCTATCCAGATCCGGGCCATGCCGCTGCCGGGGCCCTTCAGGATTTCCAGGTCGATCGCGCTGCCCCGGAATTGAAGTTCGGCGCGGGCTCCGGCCTGCCCGCTGAAAAGCACCTGATCGAACCCGAGCTGGCCCGCCTCCCAGGGCCCGGCAAAGTCCCATCCGGAGACGTCGACCGGTAGCCGGTAAACGTCTGCGCCGCGCGGCTCTCCGCGATCATCCCAGTAGTGGAGATAGGCAAGCGCGGTGACGAGCGCGGCCAGGCCCAGGAGGGCCAGCAGAATAGTCCGGGCCCCGGCCGAAGGGCCGCCGTGGATGCGCCGGCCGGGCTTCAGGAACCTAGCTGGCTGGCGAGGAACTCCAGGCTTTCGCCGGCCGCGATGGCGGGATCAAGCGGCGAATAATCCTGCTCGACCACCAGCCAGCCTCGGTAGTCGGATTCGGACAGCAGCGCCACCACTTCCCCGATCGCGCATTCGCCCTGGCCGAGCGGAGTGAAAACCCCGTCGAGACTTGCCTCGCGGAAGCTGAGGCCGGCATCGATCGAGTCTTCCAGAACCTGGGCATCCACGTCCTTGAGGTGAACGTAGGCAATGCGCCCGAGGTTCGTTTCAAAAAAAGCCAGCGGATCGATCCCGCCGTAGAGCAGCTGCCCGGTGTCCGGCGCCAGGGCGACCGTCTCGGGGTCGGTACGGTCAATCAGGGAGTCGCATTCCTCCTGGGTCTCAACGAAAGTCCCGGCGTGGTTGTGGAAGCCCAGCCGGAGCCCGAATTCCTCGGCCAGAAACTCACCCGCCAGCGAGAGTCCCTCTCCCAGGTAGCCCCACTGCCAGTCGGAAAGGCCGTCGGCGCGGCCTTCCGGGAAATGGCCGGCGGTGGCGAAGCGGTGCGGTGACCCGGTCTGGGCGGCGACGATGAACCCAGCGCCGCAATCGGCGTAACGCTCAGCCACCGTCCGCAGCGCGTCGAACTCGCGCTGGCGCCAGTCGGGGTCGAACCAGTTGGCGGCGAAGTAACCTCCGGTCAGCTCGAGTTCGGTATCGGCCAGCAGGCTGGCCATAGCACTCGGTTGATCGGCGAATTCGCGCATCCCCTCGATGCCCTGGTAGCCCAGCCCGGCCACGATTTCGGCGATCTCGGGGTAGGGGGCCGCGCGCGGCCACAAAGACGGATTAATGCCGATTCGCACGCCCGCGTCCGGCTTCGGCCTAGATGAAAGCCGGAAGGATGAGACCGATGACCATCGCCGCGGCCACCGCGATGCTGATGACGTACCAGATCACCCTGACGTTCAGCACCCGCCGCCGCAGGCGCCGCAGGCGCAGGAAGCGCGGTCGCTGGTCGTGGAGTTGTTTTGATGCCATATGCGCTCCCTAGCCCGGCTGTCGCTGCGGCGATCCCTGGTAACCGCCCGATTCGGGGGCGGCCGCCACCGGCCCCCGTCCTCGACCGGCTACCGTCAGCAGGATGAATCCGCAGACGCCGGCCACGAGCGAACCGCCCAATATCCCCAGCTTGGCCATGTCAAGCAGCTGCGCGTCGTCAAATGCCAGCTGGGCGATGAACAGCGACATTGTGAATCCGATTCCGGCCAGCAGCCCGATTCCGGCAAATTGGGTCCAGCTGACACCGTAGGGGGCCGTGGCCAATCCGCTGCGGATCGCCAGGAACGATCCCAGCAGCACCCCGGCCGGCTTGCCTATGAACAGCCCCAGGATGATTCCGAGCGGGATTCCGGCCCCGGCCATGTCGGACGAGAGGGTAAGGGCCACGCCGGCGTTGGCGAAAGCAAACACCGGGACGATGAAGAAGGTGCTCCAGGGATGCAGCGCCACTTCCAGTTTCTGCAGCGGAGGTTGTGATTCACCAGCTACCCGAACGATCGCGTTCAGCGAGGCCTGCTGATCGCGGCTGGTCATTACGGTGCGGCCCATCTGGGATTCGCGCTCGAATACGCCCAGGGCCTCGCGCGCCCCGGCCAGGAAGCTGTCCGGGCCGATCCGAACGCTGGATGGGATGGTCATCGCCGCCAGCACGCCGGCGACGGTGGCGTGCACCCCCGACAGCTCGACCGCGTACCACATGGGGACCGCCAGCAGCAGGTAGGCCATGCCCGACCGCACGTTCAGGAACCAGAGGGCCCACATTCCAATCCAGACCAGCGCCGCCCAGCCCAGCGCGGCCATGTTGATGTCGCCGGTATAAAAAACCGCGATCACCAGCACCGCGCCCAGGTCGTCCACGATCGCCACCGCCACCAGGAAGACCTTGAGGGCGGCCGGGACCCGCCGTCCCAGCAGCGCCAGCACGCCGATCGCGAAGGCGATATCGGTCGCCATGGGGATTCCCCAGCCCGATGAACCCACCCCGGTGGCGTTGAACCCGGCGTATATCGAGGCCGGGATCACCATACCGCCGATTGCCGCCACGATAGGCAGCATCGCCCGCTTGGGGCTGCGGAGCTCGCCGGTGGTAAATTCCCGCTTGAGTTCCAGCCCCACGACGAAAAAGAAGATCGCCATCAGGGCGTCATTGACCCAGAAGTGCAGGTCCTCCTTCAGGGCGAAGTCGCCGAAGGAAAACCCGATCTTGAGGTGCAGGAGATCGAAGTAGGCCTCCGACCACTGCGAATTCGCCCAGATCAGGGCCACCGTCGCCGCCAGCACCAGGATGATGCCGCCGGAGGCCTCCAGGTGGGCAAATCGCTGCACGGACCCGGCGACCCTTTCGATCGCCCCCGTCTGCGACATCGGGTGCACCGCGGCGATCGACCGCAGCCACTTCACGGCAAACCCTCCCGCTCAGCGCGCGGCCGCGCCGGCAGAGCAGTGGCAAGGGTGGCGTGTAGGGGCATGTTCGGCAATTTTCACCGACGGGGCCTGCGCCGCCATAATTTCAGGCGCGGCCGTGTTCGGTGGCCGCATTTTGAAAGGCCCCGCAGACACCATGCCGACAGCGGTACCCGAGACCCGATTCGGGCCGCGCAAGCCGCCCTGGCTCAAAGTCCGCCTGCCGCTGCCCTCGCAGAGCGAGCCGCTGCTCAAGACGGTCCGCCGCTACGGACTGGAGACCGTTTGCCGCGAGGCCCGCTGCCCGAACGCGATGGACTGCCACGCGCGCGGCACGGCCACGTTCATGATCCTCGGGGCGATCTGCACCCGCGCCTGCCGCTTCTGCGCGGTCACCTCCGGGCGCCCCGAACCGGTCGATCCCCTGGAGCCGGCCCGCCTGGCCCTTGCGGTCCGCGATCTGGATCTGAAGCACTGCGTGATCACCTCGGTCGACCGCGATGATTTGCCCGATTTCGGGGCCGGTCATTTCGCCGCCTGCATCAGGGCGGTGCGCAGCCAGTGCCCGGATACGACCATCGAGGTCCTGACCCCGGACTTCCAGGGCGACGCGGACTCGATCGCCGCCGTGGTGGAAGCCGCTCCCGATGTCTACAACCACAACCTTGAAACCGTGCCGCGGCTCGCGCCGCGGATCCGTCCCAAGGCCGAGTACGAACAATCGCTTGAACTGCTGGCCCTGGTCAAGCGACTCGACCCGGCGATGACCACCAAGTCAGGAATCATGGTCGGGCTGGGCGAACGCGACGACGAGGTCCGGCGGGTCATGGCCGACATGCGCCGCCACGACATCGACATCCTCACGATCGGCCAGTACCTGCGCCCATCGCCCAAACATGCCGCGGTGGAGCGTTACGTCCACCCGCGTGAATTTGATGCCTGGTCCCGACACGGGCGCGAGCTCGGGTTTCGGCACGCCTTCTGCGGACCGCTGGTGCGCAGTTCCTTCCACGCCGGAGAGGTGTACGAGCAGGCCGCCGCCACCCCGGCATAGAAAGACCTTCCTCAAACTAGAAGTCGAATTCGCGAACCGGGCGCGGGCCGGGGCGGCCCAACCTTACCGGGTCCGGCGGATCGAATGACTCATCGGCCCCGGACGGCGAGCCCGCACCGGGGGCGGCCAGTTCGCCGATTCCCTTTAGCCCGGCCAGCTTCTGCGCCCCGGCGATCGCCTTCGCATCCCCGCCGTAGTACTCGAACCAGGGCATACCGGCCTCGGTGTACTCCCTGGCGGTCGGCGGCCGGGTGGGCGGCAGCTGGCCGGTCAGGGCCATCCACTGAGCGGAATTGGCGATGCTGACGAAACAGCGGCTCGCGTGGCGCTGGTCCCAGGCGTCGAGCCCGTAGGGGTCTTCGTATATTTCCTGCCGCATCATCCCGCCCGGCGCCAGGCCCATCTCCTTGGCGGCGGAGTGCAGTTGTGGCATTGCGTCGTACAAGAGTCGACCTTCACCGAAATTCGCCTCGTAGTGGGACCGCTTCATCGGGTAGGCGATCACCTGCAGGCCGCCATGCTCGGCCCGGCCGGTGAGCTGTTCCTCGGCGGTGTAACCCTCCCCCAGCGGCATGGCGACGAATTGGCGGATAAGGCCCTTCTCGACGCAGTAGCCGTCCAGCCAGGGTTGCTCCGGCACCACCACGTAGTCCTGCGGATCCAGGTTCAGGTGGTTGACCCATCCGTCGCCCGACACCGCACAGATCTTGCCGGTGCCGATCTTTAGGGCAAACGGGTATTCGCCCGGGGCGTCGAAGTTGATCCACATCGCCTCGGCCTGGTGCAGCGGCGCAACAACCCCGCCGCGGCGGCGCCAATGCTCCGGCAGCCGCGCGGCGTGATCGTCAAGGTGCCGCAGCGGGAAGCGGGCAAATCCCGGCGGCAGCGGGTATTCCCGCCCGTCGTCGGGGATCCGCAGGGTGCGGATGAGCTCTACCGTACAGACCGCTTCCGGATGGACTTCGGGAAAGTCGAATCGCAGCCGGTCTTTATGCAACGTGATCATTGTGCTTCCTTAATCGGTTCATCTGGTTACCAATCGCCGTCGCGGACCTCGCGGACAACGTGCAGGATCGCGTGATCGGGGGCCGCCTTCAGTTCCCGCAGGAGCTGTGCGAACAACCGGGGGCGGCGGCGGATGATCTCCTGCAGATCGGCCGAAACCTTGCCCGCCAGCGCCAGATACACATCCGGGTCGAAACCCAGTTCACCGGCCAGGCGCAGTGCCGTCGCCTCCGACGGCGGAGGGACGTCGCCGCGTTCGATCTTGCTCAGATAGGCCGGTTCGATCCCGACCCGGTGGGCCACCTGGCGGAGCGAGAAGCGTCGATCGCCGGCGCGCAGTTCCTCGCGCCGACTGCGGGTTGCGGTACCAAAATGTGTCATGTCTAGTACATATTACACAACTAAATCGACCGGACCGAGCGATCCCCGGCGAACACGTCCGGAAGACCCGAACGCGGTGCGGCCATACACGAACTGGAATGAACGATGCCCCAGCCCAGTGAATTCGCAATGTCTGACCCTGCCCGGAAAGACCCCCTCGACAGCATCCGGTCGGTGCTGGCCGGGATCAGGATCGGAGATCCGGACTGCTTCGGCGGATTGACCGTGTTCCCGCTGACCGCTCCCATCCAGGCGCGCTTCCCATACCTGCTGCTTGAAGAAGGGCTGCGCACCGGACAGGTCACCGTGCGCGAGGTAAATGAGCACGGCAGCGTGCCCGAACTGGCCCTCGTGAACCGCTCGAAGAGTCCCGTGCTGATCGTCGACGGCGAGGAGCTGCTGGGGGCGATGCAAAACCGTATCGCCAATCTGTCGCTGCTGGTTCCGGCCCGGCGCACGACCGTCATCCCGGTCTCGTGCGTTGAGGCCGGGCGCTGGGACCACAGCGGTCAAGATTTCAGAGTAACCGAGCAGATCCAGTTCAGCCGCGGGCGGGCCAGCAGGTTGCGCAGCGTGCAGCGCGAGATGAAGCTGTCGGGGAGCCGGCACTCCGATCAGGGGGAAGTCTGGAGTGCGATCGAGCGGAAGGCCGATCGAATGCACGCGCATTCGCCGACCGCGGCAATGAGCGAGATTTTCGACCGGCATGGACCGGCCCTCGGCGAATACGTCGAAAGAATTACCGCCGAACCCGGTCAGCTGGGGGCCCTCTTCGCCACCGGCGAAAACGAATTCGGTCTCGACCTCTTCAGCCGCAGCGACGTCTTTGCCCGCTTCTTTCCCAAGCTGGTCCGCAGCTACGCAATCGATGCCATGGAACGCCGCCAGGCCGGCGCGCCAGCGGACAAAGACGCGGCGCGCGGGTTCCTGGGCAGGTTGCACGAGGGGGCGTTCGACGCCCACCCGGCGTTGGCGCTCGGACACGATGTCGCGATTGCGGCCCGGGAAGCTATCGCCGGAGCCCTGGTAGTCGACGGCAGCACCCTGCATTTGACCGCTTTTTCCGACCGCGCCCAAACGGATCGGCCGGGTTCGGGGAACTTCCCAAGTTCCCGGCAGCGCCGCGAACTGCTCAGACGCCGGCGAAACTCCTGAGCGCGGTTGCCTGAACCCGGCCGCTAGCAAACGGCGGCGGAGCGGTCAGCTCCAGTGGCGGGGCAGGATCGGAGGGCCCGAAGCGAGCCGTTGGGCGATCCAGGTATCTATCGCCACCCCGTCAAAGTATTCCGATTGGACCGACTGGTAGCTGCCTGCGGGTCCGTTGATCGCATCGATCAGCGGGGCCAGCACGCGCTCGTCACGATCCGAACCGGTCGGCCCGGCCACCAACAGGGTTGGCGCCACCACGCGCGGGGCGAACCGCACCAGGTCGAAATTGGCCAGCGTCAGGGCGACGCTGGCGCGGCGACCCGGGAACCGTCGCAGATAGTCGTTGTACTCCTCGAGCGGATAGGCACGGCTCCGCCCGGCCCTTCCTAACGGGTCGAAAAACAGCTCCGGACGGCAGACCAGGCAGCTGGCCAGTCCGGTCAGGGCCACAGATTGCAGGGCCAGATCGTTGCCGACCACCGCCAGGCGATCGGGCTCAACTTCGGGGCGGACGGCCAGGAACTGGAGACCGCGCGCGGCGTCAGCCACGATTTCGCGGAACAGATACCGGTCCGGGCTCTCGATTCCGCAGGTCAGCAGCCCGGGGTACATCGCCGCGAACGGACGGTCGGCGGTGCGCTGGCCGCGGTGGGCCAGCGAGAAAGTCACGAACCGCGACCGCACCTCGTTGGCGGTTCCCTGGGGAATGATTTCCTGGACACTGCCATAGGGCGGGGTCCAGTAGATCGCCGGAAAGGGGCCCTCGCCCTTGGGGACGCTCAAGTACCCGAACAGGCGGTAGGGCCCAACGCCCGTCAGTCGGACTCCATATAGGCGGGCGAATTCCGTCTCGCGCAAGGCGATTGCAGAAGTTTCCGGCGCGGGGGGAGTGTCCTGGAGCCGGCCCAGCACGGAATCCCAGTAGCGATCGAATCGGATATCCGAATCGGTCACCGCGCCGCGTCCGGTTCGAGGTGCTCGGCCAGGAACCGGGCCGCAATCTGATCATGTTCGTGGCGGCCGGCGCCGTGCCCCTGGTCGGGGTAGGCGCAGAGGCGTTTGTCGGAGCTGCCGATATCCCTGAATACGGCATAGCCGGTCTCGGGCGGACATACGTTGTCGCGCAGGCCGATGTTCATGATCAGCGGGCAGGCTATCGAAGCCGCAAAGTTGATGCAGTCGAAGTAGGAGAGGGTCTTTTCCACCTGCCGGCGGCGCTCTGGATAAAGGCGCAGGTAATCGGCGATCTCGCGGTATGGGTAACTACTGGTCAACTCGGTGCAGTCAAGCATCCCGACCAGGAACGGCGCCCCGACCGAGGCGGCGCGGACCTGCGGCCGGCGGGCCGCGGTGCACAGCGCGAGCGCTCCGCCCTGGCTGGACCCTGAAACTCCCAGGCGCGATTCGTCCACCTCCGGGCGGGCGGCTAGGAAATCGATCCCGCGCCAGGCGTCAACGTAAAAGCCGCGGTAGGAATAGGTGTTGCGATCGACTATCCCGTAGGTGAGCAGACCCGGATATCCGGGGTCGAACTGCGACCGCGAGCGCAGTTTGCCGCGCGGGGCGACCGCCAGGGCGGCGTACCCGAGCCGCGCCCATTCCTTGGGAACGGCCGGGTCGCTCTTGTAGCCGGGCACTTTGAGCAGTCCCGGAAACGGCCCATCGGCCCTCGCCGGAAGGCAGTACCACCCGGCGATGCGGACCCGGTCGATGCTGTCGTAGAAGACCTGGTAGACGGCAACTTCCCCGTCCGAGCGCAGATCGTCCCTGGCCAACTGCGGCGCCAGCCCGATGCCGTTGGCCTGGTCCTCCACCTGCCGCCAGAAATCGTCAAAGTCCGGCGGTCGCTCGGTCGAACAGACGTAATCGGGGTCTACAGAGTGCGCCATGACCGCTGGTTCGCGACCCCTGGGTGATGCCGGATTCGGGCCATTGTACGTGGGTTACCCGGCCGCACCGCCGTCACCGGGCAACCGGGGCGTTGGGTTCGACCCGCACCAATTAAGCTTGAATGCGCGGGGTCACCGATACCCCATCACGCCGAATCGGGCAAGCAACAAAAGGCAATCATGAGCCAAGAGAATGCCGACGTGCTCGCGATGTCGCCGAGCCTTCGCGGCCGCGATGGACGCGCGCTGCCGGGGCGCGATGTCGTCCTGGGGATGTACCAAAAGATGATGTTGACCCGGCGCTTCGAGGAAGTCGCCGAAGAAATGTTCCGCCAGGCGCGCATGCGCGGCGCGCTGCATTTCTACATAGGTGAAGAAGCATCCGGGGTCGGGGTCTGCGCGGCCCTGCGCGACAGCGACTACATCACCTCCACCCACCGCGGTCACGGACACTGCATCGCCAAGGGCGGCCGCGTCGACCGCATGATGGCCGAACTGTTCGGACGCTCCACCGGTTACTGCGGGGGCAAGGGCGGTTCGATGCACATTGCCGATCTGGACATCGGGATTCTGGGCGCCAACGGGATCGTCGGCGCCGGCATCCCGATCGCCGCCGGGGCCGGGCTGGGCTCCAAGCTGCGCGGCGAGGACGCGGTGACCGTCTGCTTCTTCGGCGACGGCGCCGGACCGACCGGGGCATTCCACGAGGGAGTCAATTTCGCCGCAGTGAAGAAGTTACCGGTGATCTACGTCTGCGAGAACAACCAGTACGGCATGGCGACCCGGTCCGATCAGGCCAATGCCGGCCCCAGCATCGCCGGCCGCGGCGACGCCTACGGCATACCCGGGGTGGTGGTCGACGGGCAGGACGTGATCGCGGTGTACGAAGCAGCCTCCGAAGCGGTCGCGCGCGCCCGCGCCGGAGCCGGGCCGACCCTGATCGAGTCCTTCACGTACCGTTTCAAGGGCCATACCGTCCACGACATGGCCGGGTACCGATCGCCCGAGGAACTGGAAGAGTGGATGCAGCGCGACCCGATCTACCGCTTCAGGACCGAACTGATTGATTTTGCCGGCATTGCCGAGGAGGATCTGGACGCGATCGACGCCGCGGTTGAGACTGAAGTCGCCGCCGCGGTCGAATTCGCCGAATCCAGCCCCTTCCCCGACTTGTCGGCGATCGAAGAAGACGTATACGCGGGCTGATAACTCATGGCAATTGCACAATCGACGGCGATCGAGCCCGGGGCTTCCACCGATCGCCAGATTTATTTCAACCAAGCCCTTAACGAGGCCCTCGACGAGGAACTGGCCCGCGACGAGCGAGTGTTCATCGTCGGCGAGGAAATCGGCGTCTGGGGCGGCGCCTACAAGGTGACCGCCGACCTGCTGGATAAGTACGGACCGGGGCGAATCGTAGACACCCCGATTTCCGAGGCCCTTATCGCCGGTGCGGCGGTCGGGGCGGCGATTACCGGTTCACGACCGGTGGCCGAGTTCATGTACCAGGACTTTATGGGCATCGCGATGGACCAGATCGTGAACCAGGCCGCCAAGAACCGCTACATGTTCGGCGGCAAGGCAACCCTGCCGATCGTCTACCGCGCCGCGACCGGGGCCGGCACCGCCAACGCCGCCCAGCACACCCAGAGCCTGGAGGCCTGGTTCACCCATGTGCCCGGTCTGAAGGTCGTATCCCCTTCGAACCCGCACGATGCCAAGGGTCTGCTCAAGTCTGCAATCCGCGACGACAATGTCGTCTGCTTCTTCGAACACAAGGCCCTTTACGGCAGCCGCGGCGCCGTCCCGACCGGTGAGTATTTGATTCCGCTCGGCCAGGCGAATATCGCCCGCAGCGGCGATGCCGCCACTATCGTGACTTATTCGCGGCAGGTGAACTTCGTGCTCGAGGCGGCCGAGCAGCTTTCGGCCGATGGGATCGAAGTTGAAGTAATCGACCTGCGCACGCTATTCCCACTCGACGTTGAAACGGTCCTGGCCTCGGTGCGCAAGACCAACCGCGCGATGGTGGTGCATGAAGCGGTCCGCTTCGGCGGATTCGGCGGCGAGATAGCGGCCCAGATCGGAGAGTTGGCGTTCGACCACCTTGACGCGCCGGTCAAACGCCTGGGCGCCAAGCACTCGCCGGTTCCATTCTCCGAACCCCTGGAGATGAGATCACTGCCCGGTGTCGACGACATCGTTGCCGGCGTCCGCGACCTGCTGAAGGGAATCTGATGGCAACGCCGATCCTGATGCCCCTGATGGGGATCACGATGGAGGAAGGCATCATCACCCGCTGGCTGGTCGACGAAGGCGCCAGCGTCGCGAAGGGCGATGCAGTCCTGGAGTTTGAGACCGACAAGATAAACGCCGAAGTAGAGGCTCCGGCCGACGGCATCCTGGCCGGAATCGCCGCCGGCGCCGGCGAGGCAGTGAAAGTGCAGGGGCTCTGCGCATGGGTGCTGGCCGAAGGCGAATCGGTTCCCGATGGACAACCCGCCGCCGGGCCCCCAAGCTCGGCGCCGGCGGCAGCTTCCGCCCCGGAACCGGCAGCACCGGTGCCAGCCGCGCCGCCGCGGGCCGGCGGGCGCATATTCGCTTCGCCGCTGGCGCGCCGCCTGGCGCGCGAGGCCT
>CAYXKQ010000032.1:12141-13538 GCA_964465715.1 uncultured Chloroflexota bacterium | reverse complement strand
AGGTCGCGGTCCGAAACCACCCTGCCCTCCGAACCCAATCTCACGTTCCTAAAAAATGAATTCAATCCCGCGCGGTCAATGGGTGAGTCCGAGGCCAGCACGAGGGTTGACATTCGGTCCTGGAAATCCAGCCCGTAAGTGACCGGCATTACCGCCACGTCGTCGAAAGTCTGCTGCAGGGTATGGACGAAAGATCGCAGAAACATGCCCGGACCGGGGGCATCCACGATATTGACCGCATATACCCCGCCGGGTGCGAGCACCCGCTGGATTTCCCGGTTAAATTCCAGCGTCGTGAGGTGGTAGGGCACCGAAAGATCGTTGAATGCGTCGCCGATCACAAGATCGACGGTGCCCGCCCGTCGGCGCGGCAATGCCATGCGCGCATCCTCGTTAATCGTGACGATGTCCCGGGCGCGGTCCAGGCCCAGATAGGTTCGGGCGGTGGCCGTCACCTGCGGATCGATCTCGATCACATCGACCGAACCCTGCGGGTAAACCGCATCGAAATATCGGGGCAGCTCATAGCCCCCGCCGCCCACGAACAGAGACGAGAAGCCCGGATTTTCTTCGGCGATGGTCTCTGCCACCGCGGCGAATGCGCGCTGGTAACTGTAGTGCAGGTAGGTGGGGTCATCGGGTCTGGCGTAGCTGTGAACCAGCCGATCCAGGGCCAGCACCCTGACCGGCACGTCATCGTCCAGTTGCCGTTCCCAGACCTTGATGCAGTAGTAGTTGCTCTCGGCGATGCACCCGCTCGCAAACGGCTGCTGCGACCAGGTGAAAACTCCCAAGGCGCCCAGGAGCAGGATGCCTGCCAGCAACCTGCCGGGGATCTGCCACAGGCGGCCGGTTGTAATCGCCATCAAAGCGGTGAACACCGCCAGCACCAGCAGGGTCTCCCGCGACCCGAGCGCCTGTATCAGGACGAACCCGGTCAGGAATACGCCGACGATCGCGCCTGCGGTCGAGACCGCGTAACTCCGGCCGACGACAGTCCCGGTGACGGAGATGTCCGAGAGCGTTAGCTTGATGACCATGGGCGAGACCATGCCAAGGACCAGGGCCGGAGCCAGGAAGAGCATCCCGGTCAGCAGAACGATCCGGAGCAGCAGGGGGACCTGGCTGACCCAGCCGGGGGCGAGCTGGGCAAGCGGCAGGATCAGCAGCGTGGCGGCCGCGCCGGCCAGCAGGATCAGGCCCAGAAGGGCGCGCGAGGCGGACCGGTCGGCCAGCATGCCGCCCAGCCAATTTCCCAGGCTTATGCCGGCCAGGATAACTCCGATCACGCTGGTCCAGGTGTAAACCGACACGCCGATGTGCGGAGCCAGGATCCGGGCGGCCACGATTTCGATGATCAGCGTGACCGCGCTGGCCGCGAACACGACCGCGTAGGG
>CAYXKQ010000032.1:0-12041 GCA_964465715.1 uncultured Chloroflexota bacterium | reverse complement strand
CCCCGGACGTTGCCGCCGAAGCTGGTGGCCGGCGTGCGCCTGCGGCGCAGTCGCCGGTTGCTGCTGTGCGACGCCAACGGCGTGGATATAGGGGTTGGCGAAATGGCGATCGTTGACACTTCGACCGGGCCGGAAATCGCCAAGGTGGTCCTGGCAACCGCCCCGTCCACCGCCGATGCGCCGCTGCAGAGCCGGAAGATCCTGCGTCCGGCTTCGGATGCCGATCTTTCCAGCCAGCACCGACAGGTCCTGGGCGAAGTCGCCGCGCGCATGGAGTTCTTCCGGGCCGCATTCGTCTGCGGGCTTGAGGTTTCCTCCGTCCACGCCGATTACAGTTTCGACGGAACGCGGCTGCGCTTCAGGTTCCGCTGCGACCGCTCGCACGCCGGTACCGGGCTCCGTACTGAACTGGAATCCAGGTTCACCGGCGTGGCCCTGCAGCTCAAGAACCTGGGACGAAGACGCGATTCGCAACGCGGCGCCTGCGGGGGCGGGAGTTGCTCCACCTGCCCTTCCAATGGATTGCTGGAGCGGTCGGGAGCCGCGGTTCCGGCGCCGGGGCGGGCGCGACGCGGCCAATTCGCCGCCAGCGGGGTTGTGGCGGTCGCCTAACCCAGTAAAACCAGCAGCGCCAGCAGAATCACGGCCACCGCCAGCACCGCGCTGACGGCCCCCAGCGACCACAGCCATACGTCGCGTTTCTGCAGGCGCTTCTCAAGCGCTTCGGACTGAGCGGTCAATTTGCGGTGTTGCGCGTCAAGCTCCTGCAATCGAGCGCGCAGTTGCTCGCGCTCGGCGCGGGCCGTCGCCAGTTCGATTCCAGGCACCTCGAACTCGCCGGCGCGGGCGCCGTATTCGGCCAGCAGACGGGGCAGTTGTTCGGCGACCTTTGCCAGGACGCGTTCGGTCACGGCCCGGAGCACCTGACCGGAAATCATGCCCATCATCTGGCCATCATCCCGCCGGCACCGGAATTGCCTTGTCCACGTACGCTTCGAGCAGATCGGAAACGAACATGTGGCCGGGCGAATGGGTGATCACCGGCAGTCCGGTGGCCAGCGCCACCGCCTGCGGAGTCACGCCGCAGGCCCAGAACACCGGCACTTCGCCCGGTTCTACCGGCACCGGATCGCCCCAATCGGGGCGCGCCAGGTCATCGATGCCGATCGCCTCCGGCGCCCCGGTGTGGACCGGCGCCCCGTGTACCTGCGGGACGGCTGCGGTGATCGCGACGGCGTCGGCCACGCGGTCCATCGCAACCGGTCTCATCGAGACCACCATCGGTCCCTTGAACGGCCCGACCGGGTCGCATTCGATGCTGGTCCGGTACATGGGAACGTTGCAGCCACGCTCGATGTGGCGCATCTCGATGCCGGCGCCCGCAAGGCGTTTTTCGAAGGTGAAGCTGCACCCGGTCAGGAATCCGGTCAGGCCTTTGTGCCAGTATCGGGAGATTTCGGCGACCTCGTCCACCAATTCCCCGTCCCGGTAGACCCGGTAGAGCGGCAGATCGGTGCGGATGTCTGAATCGCGGGCCAGCAGCCGCGGGCGCGGATCACCGGGCGGCAGCCGTTCCAGCAGCGGACAGGGCTTTGGATTGACTCGGCAGAATGCCTCGAAATCGTCGGCGACCGGGTTCTCGACGACCACCAGATTGGCCTGGACGTACCTGTCCGCCGCCCCGGCGGTTGGCCGCCGGAACCTACCGGCGCGGATCAGCGTTCTGAGTTCACTGCCGCTCAGCCGATCGGAACCGGGATCCATCAGAGCAACTGCTGGGCACCGAGCGTGAACAGAACGCTCATGAATTCATCCTCGGTCACCGGGCGGGCGTTGGCGGGCGGCTGGAGCTCTACCGCTTCGTCCCAGCCGATGATTTCCACCCGGATATCCTCCGCGAACCCTTCGTCGGTCATGTCCTCCTCGTCGGAGTCTCCCTCGGATTCGGGCCCGGCCGCCTCAGTCGTCACCGGCTCGGAATCAACAACCTCCGGATCCGGTTCAGGCGCCATCAATTGCAGATACCGCGGTATCCAGTGTTGGGAGTGAACAGCCAACTCGATTCCTTCTCCGGTAAGGAAGTGGCACTCTTCGGCCCCGCAGGCGCCGGTGCCAGAGTGGGTCAGGCCTTCAAATTCGGAAAACAGGTCGAGGGCCGGTTGAATCTCGTCGATGTCAAGCAGGTTGTCGGTCGCATCGGATCCGCCTTCCACAACGATCCAGTTGTCGAGGCCGGCATTGGGCAGGGCGTAGAAAGCGTCGCGGGTGACCATGAATTCAAGCTCCTGGTCGATGCGGCCGTCGCGCAGGATCAGCAGGCTCGCCGCCACCGCATTGGTTTCCCCGCGCGCCGCCACCACTTCGAGCTGCAGCCCGAGGTCGCCCGGCAGCACCTGGTTGTCGGCCACCTCGAACAGCATCCGAACCGACTGCGGGGGGTTGGCGGACCAGTGTTCGGCCAGATTGTCCACGCTGAACGGAGATTCCACGGCGGGACCGGTCGGCAGCCCTTTCTGCTCGCCGCCGCCGCACCCGGCCAGCAGGGCCAGCGACGTCAGGATTGCAGCGGCCAGGAGGGTTCTGGCCGCGCGCGAAAGGGTCACCGGCTCATACCAGGGCAGATGAAATGATCGTGATCACCAGCTGCCAGAAGGAACTGGCCGGCACGTCGCGGGCGTCATCGGGCAGGTCGATCTCATGGCCCTCGTCCCAGCCGGTGATTTCGATCTCCACCGGCGTGCCGTCCTCAAAGCTGGTCAGGAACCGGATCGGTTTTTCGTCCGCAACCGCCACTTCGAGGGTGATCTTCTCGCCCTGCAGGACATGGCAGGGAATCCCGTTGCAGTCGCTTTCGCCCAGGTATTCGAGCGAGTCCGGGTCGGGCAGGGCACCGAAGAAACCGGTAGTCTGGTCGGTTATCGGCAGCACTTCGGCGGCAGTTTCGTCATCGTCGCGCTTTGTGCGCAGCCATCTGTTAGTGCCAGGCGGATTGATGTAGATGAATCCTCCGTCCAACAACAGATCGATGCGGGCTTTCGGCTCCCCATCCAGCAGCACGTCCAGCCCCAGGGTCTGGCGGCCGCCATGTTCGGGCACTGATATCGTTTCGACCGTGAACGAAATTCCCTCGGGCAGACCCTCGAACTCTTCCACGACCGAGAACATGCGCACCGAACTGGGCGGGTTCGCCTCAACGCGGGCGATGTAGCCGGCGGCGGAGAAGGGCTCGGGCGTCGGCTCGGGTGTTGGTTCCGGCGTCGGATCGGGAGTTGGAGCGGAGGTCGGGGCTGCCGGCGCTGGCGCCGGCGCCGCTGCCTCGGCGGGTGCCGCCGCCGGTGCAGGCGCCCTGGGTTCGGGTTCCGGTTCAGGGTCCCCACAGGCTGCCAACGACAGGGTCATCGCCAGCAGCAGCGGCAGCGTCAGACGCGCGAATTTGGTCATCATGCCTTCAATCCAGTTCCCGTCGCCGGTATTGCCACCGACTCACCCGGCCCGATCAAGCCAGCCCGGGCCATCTGGACCGCCGCCGCGAATCCGGCGGCGGCGGTGGGCTCAACGTAAACGCCTTCGTCCCTGGCCAGGTCAGCGCGAGCTTGCCTGATTTCATTATCAGAAACGGTAACCACGGCTCCGTCCCTGGCCGCCAGTGCCGCTTTGATCTGGCCGATCCGCTCCGGTGCCGCTACCGCGATTCCGCCGGCGATGGTGGGCTGATTCACTCCCTTGTTCTCGCGACCGGCCAGCGGAGCGCAGGCTCGGGCCTGGGCGGCGTGCAACCGGACCGAATCGGCTCCGGGAAGGCCCGACATGTCCATCAGCGCCAGGTGTGTGCCCAATAGGAGCCCGCCGTTGCCGGTCGGGAACACGACGTGATCGGGGAATTCCCCGCCGCGGCACCTGAAGAGCTCATAGGCGAAAGTCTTCATTCCCAGCAGGAACCCCGGGTCGCGCACGTGCGAGGCGTATACAGATCCCGGCGCGCCGGCGGCGACGATGGCTTGATCGCGGGCCTCCTCGCGGGCCCCGGGCACCACCGTGACGCGGGCCCCGTAGGCCTCGATCTGGGCCAGCTTGGGGGGATCGGCCCGTCCGGGCGCGAATATATGGCAGTCCAGGCCCGCCGCGGCGCTGTAGGCGGCCAGGGCGGCGCCGGCGTTGCCGGAGGAGTCCTCGACCAGGCCGGCATATCCGCAGCGGCCCAGGCGCCAGGCTGTGAGAACGGCGCCGCGGTCTTTGAAGCTACCGCTGGGCGAACGGTACTCGAGCATCGCCTGGCACTCTCCCAACCCGCAGCGGGCGCCCCAGCGACGCAACTCCAGCAGCGGGATTCCAGTCTCGCCAAGGGTCAGCGGGCGGTCGTTTGGATCCAGTCCCAGCAGGTGCTCCCAGGCCCAGATTCCGGGACCGGACCCAGGGATTACGTCGCTGGCCGCTGCAATCGGGCGCGGGGCCGGATCAAGGAGACCACGGCAGGTGGGACAGAGCGCCAGTTGGTCGGGGACCGCGGGCCCGCACCGCGGGCACCGGAACACCAGCGTCAGTTCCCCTCCAGTTCGCCGACCGGATCCCAGATCGGACGATCCGGGTGGTGTCGATCAAGCAGGTCACCGTGCAGGCCGGCAATTGCCGCGACCGCATCGTCCAATCCGACCATCTTTGCGTCTGAGGAAGCGCGCGGTTTGATTTCGATCTGTCCCGCCCGCAGGTTGCGCGCCGAAACCGTCACCCGAAGCGGCAGCCCCAGGAGGTCCGCGTCATTGAACTTGACCCCGGCGCTCACGTTGCGTTCATCCCAAAGGGTTTGTAGTCCGCGATCGGTCAGCCCGCCGACCAGCTCGGCCGCCGCCGCGGCGACTTCCTCATTGCCGCCCAGCTGCACGACGTGGACATCCCAGGGGGCGATGCCAGGCGGAAGGATCATTCCGTTCCGGTCGTGCCAGCGTTCCACCGCCGCGCCCAATATTCGCCCGACCCCTATGCCGTACGAGCACATGAAGAAGGGTCGCGGTTCGCCGTCGGGGTCAAGGTACAGTGCATTGCGCTTTTCCGAGTACCCGTAACCGAGTTGGAACGTGTTGCCCAGTTCGATGCCGCGGGCTTCGCGCAGCTCATCCTCGCAGTGCGGGCATCCGTCGCCCTCGCGGGCCATTCCGACGTCGGCCAGCCACCCCTGGTAGTCGCGGGGATAGTTGGTATTGCGGAGGTGGTAACCGGCCTTGTTGGCCCCGCCGACCAGGTTGCGGCTGTCGGCGATCGAATGGTCGACCACGACCCGTACACCGGTTACCCCGACCGGCGATGCGTAACCGGCCACTATCCCTGCGTTCCTGAGCGACTCGGGGCTGGCCGGCTCCACCGGGGTTTTGAGCAGACCGGCCAGTTTGGCCTCATTGATATCGCGATCCCCGCGGATAACCGCAAAGACAAGCTCGTCGGCGGCAGTGTAAAAGACCGCCTTGGCGGTCGAATCGGCACCCACGCCCAGGAGGTCGGCGACCTGCTCGATGGTCGTCGCTCCGGGGGTGGATACCTCCTGCAGCGGCTCCGGCTCGGCGTCGCCGGGGGACTGCCGGCGTGATATTGCAACCTCCTGGTTGGCGGTGTAGCGGCACTGCGGGCAAATCAGAATCGTGTCCTCACCGCTGGGATCGAGCAGCATGAATTCGTGGGCCGTCGAGCCGCCCATCATGCCGGTGGATGATTCGGTAACCACAGTTTCCATCCCGCAACGCCTGAACACCCTCACGTAGGCGTCAACAACCCGCTGGTAGAGCGTCCGCATTTCGTCCTCGTCGCAGTGCAGGCTGTAAGCGTCCTTCATCGCGAATTCGCGGACCCTGATCAAACCCGCCCGCGACCGCGGCTCGTCGCGGAACTTGGTGTGAATCTGGTACACAAGCTGCGGCAGATCGCGGTAGGAGGAAACGTGCGCGGCGGCCAGGTCGGCGACTATTTCCTCATGCGTCATCGCCAGGACCATGTCATGTTCCATGCGATCGCGGAACCGGACCATCTCCGGCCCCACGTCGTACCAGCGCCGACTCTGCTTCCACAGGTCGGCCGGATGGACCACCGGCATCTCGATGCGCTGCCCGCCGATCCGGTCCATCTCCTCGGCGATGATCGCTTCGATCCTGGCCAGCGCGCGCCAGCCGCCCGGCAGATAGGAGTAGATGCCGGTTCCCAGCTGCTGGATCATCGCCGAACGCACCAGCAGGCGGTGCGAGGCCGAGGTCGCGCCGGCGGGATCCTCGCGCAGAGTTCTCCCGAACAGCTGGGACATCAACATGTCAGGACTGCCTGGTTGGCGGGCGTCGGCGACGCGGTGCCGGGGATCAGATCTGGTATTCGGGCGGCACGTCCGAGGACCGCATCCGCAGCCCGTAAGTGCGCAATCCCTCTTTGACCAGGTAAGTTGCCGACGGCGCGACAACCACCGACCGCGGCGGCACGTCCTCGACCACCAGCGCCATCGCCCCGATCTTGGTGTTGTGGCCGATCGTCACCGGACCCAGCACCGACGCGCCGGATCCGATCGTGACGCAGTTGCCGATCTTGGGGTGGCGGCGGCCGTGCGGGTTGCCCACGTCCTTCCACCAGCCGGTGGCCCCCAGCGTGACCTGGTGGTAGAGCATTACGTCATCGCCGATCTCGGCCGTCGCCCCGATCACCACGCCGGAGCCGTGATCGATGAAGAACCGCCGTCCGATCCTGGCACCGGGGTGGATTTCGATCCCGCCGGTGACCACGCGCGCAAACTGCGAAATCAGCCGCGGCAGGATGGGTATTGCGCGGCGGTAGAGGGCATGGGCGAGCCGGTGCAGGAGCAGCGCGTGCAGGCCCTGGTAGAGCAGCACCTCGAAGATGCTGCGGGCCGCCGGGTCCTTGTCGAAGACCACCTGGATGTCGGACGGCCAGCGGATGCCGCGCCGCCGCGCGCTCGTCATCACCCGGCCGGCCGGTTCGGCGCGTCGTGAATCGGCGAATGCCAGGTCGTCGCACTCAGTGGTTTCGTTGGTGGCGATGGCCAATTGGCTGTTCCGGTGCTCGCACTATTTAATATTCGCCGATTGTCTACCGGAGCGGTTACTGGCCCAGCAGGAACCCGGAGTCAATCACCAGCGTCTGCCCGGTAATCGAGGGCGCCTGGCACAGGAATAGGCAGGCGTGACCGATGTCCTCGGCGGTGCAGGCCCGGCCGAGCAGGGTGCGATCGACGTAGTTGGCGACGAATTCGTCCTTGCCGTCAACCCAGCGGGTCAGGATCACGCCGGGAGCGATGGCGTTGAACCGGACCGGCGCAAACGCCCGCGCCAGCGACTTGGTAATCGTGATCTGGCCGGCCTTGGATACCGCGTAGGGGATGGAGCTCCCGCTGCCGGATAGTGCCGCGATCGACGAGAGCGAGACCACGCACCCGCAGGGCGATGCCTTGAGGTGTTCGATCGCGCAGCGAATCGCATAAAGCGAACCGGTCAGGTTCACTTTCAGCACCTCGTCCCATTGGGCGTCCGAAATCGCGTCCAATTGATCGTGTGGGGCAAAGTAGGTGATTCCGGCACAATTCACGACGATATCCAGGCGGTCGAATTCAGCCACGGTGCGCTCGACCATCGCGCGCACCTGGTCTTCGTCGGCAACCGAGGCGCGGTAGGCGAAGGCGTGGCCGCCGCGGTCTCTGATTCCGGCGGCGGTGGCCTCGGCCTCATCGGCCGAGCGCGAATAATTCACGCAGACCGAAACGCCCGCCGCCGCCAACGCCTCGGCGCAGGCTCTGCCCGAACCGGTTCCGCCGCCGGTTATCAGGGCGGCGGCTCCTTGCAGATCGATCATCGGCGGCTAGACGGCTCCGACCGCGGCGATCTCCCGCTCCTGGCGCGGCGCGGGCAGTCCGCAAAATTCCTCGTAGTCGATAAGTTCGGTGATTTCAGGATCGTCGCCGCAAACCGGACAGTCGGCCCGGCGCTTGGTGTTGAAGGCGATGAATTCCATCTCGAGTGCGTCCCAGGTCAGCAGGCGACCTTCAAGGGACTCACCCAGGCCCAGGATCAGCTTAATGGTCTCGGCCGCCTGCAGACAACCGATGACGCCGGGGACCACTCCCAACACGCCGGCCTCGGCGCAGGAAGGGGCCAGTTCCGGGGGCGGTGGGGTCGGGTACATGCAGCGGTAGCAGCCGTTGCCGGGCGTGAACACCGAGACCATGCCCTCGAACTTGAGCACCGAACCATCGATCATGGTCTTGCCCAGGAGCACGCAGGCGTCATTGACAAGGTACCGGGTGGGGAAGTTGTCGCAGCCGTTGACGACGTAGTCGTAGTCGGCCAGGATCCGCAGCGCGTTCTCGGAATTGATCACTTCGTCGTGGGTGATCACCTCGACGTCGGGGTTCAGCCCGGTCAGGGTCTGGCGGGCCGATTCGACCTTGGCCACGCCGACGCGGGCGGTGTCGTGCAGGATCTGGCGCTGCAGGTTGGAGTCTTCGACCACGTCGTGGTCGACCAACCCGATCTTGCCGACCCCGGCGGCGGCCAGGTAATAGGCGGCCGGTGAACCGAGACCTCCGGCGCCGATGAGGACCACCGAGGCCTCGAGCAGCTTTTTCTGGCCCAGGGGCCCCACTTCGGGCAGGAGCATGTGGCGGCTGTATCGGCGCACCTGTTCGGGAGCAAACACTTTATTGGCCTTCTTTCGCGGCGGTTGATCGGTGGGAATTTTTGACGGACTGGTCTCCGGCCCGGTCAGGGCTGCTCAGGCGGTGTCGACGGGATTGCCTTCGGCAACCCAACCCTTGGTGCCATCGGACATGTTGTACACATTCACGTGACCCGTGGCCAGTGCCATTTCCGAGGCTACCCGGCTGGTGACGCCAACATTACAGACAAATAGAATGTCGCCCTCGGGCAGGATCGAAGTGTCCATCAGGATGTCGTTTAATGGGATGTGCACGGCGCCGGGGACGTGTGCCGAATCGTAGTCACGCTGTTCGCGCACATCCACGATCGGAATCCCCTCGTCGATAAGCTCCTTGGCGCGCTGCAGGTCAACTTCTTGAATCATGGCCGTCTGCTAATCGAGTAGTTCCCCTATGAATTCAGATTCTAGGCGTCTCCAATCCCAGATCCGGCCACCCGAGCCGGCCGCGCGGCCGTTCTCCGGAACCATCGCCCCATTCGACGGCGAGTTGCTGGGCCGCGCCTGGATCGACCCCCGCGAACCGGTGCCTGCCGGCACCTTCGGTACCTGGCGCGTCACGTTCGTCTGCGGTCGGGTGGGAATGGACGATGGCGCCCACATCAGGATCTGCGAGCGCCAGGTGTGCGACTGGGAACGTCCACAGTTCGATCGCCCCGGCGAATCGGGGTACACCACCGCCGAGACCGACGGGGACGCCCAGGTCGAACTGGCCTGGTTTGAGTCCCTGAACGAGCGTCCGTTCCGCCGAACCCTGCAGGTGACCATCGCCAACGGTTCGCTGCGACCCGGCGAAAAAGTCGTGGTCACCTACGGCGACCGCTCGGGTGGGGGACCGGGGCGCCGCGCCCAGACTTTTCGCGAACCCGAATCCGAATTCCAGGTCCTGGCCGACCCGTTCGGCGCCCAGCGCTACTTCCCGGTCGCCGACCATCCCTATCTGGGCGTTTATGGAGACCGCGCCTGCGCGATCGAACTGCGCTGCGGATCCCAATTCCTGCCCGGCGAGGAGATCGAGCTGCATGTGCGTCTGGTGGACCAGTGGGGCAACAGCGACGACCAGGCGGCTACGCGTGTGGCTCTAGCGGCCGACGGTCCGGTCCGCGGGCTGCCCGCAGAGATCGAACTCACCCCCGCCGATGCGGGCGTGAAGGTGCTCGGAGGAATCTCCTCCCCTACCGCTGGGATTTTCAGATTCAGCGCCAGATCGGACGGCCTGCCCGACGCCCGCTCGAACCCGGTGCACGTCCTGGAGGACCTCGCGCAGGATCGGCGAATCCGCTGGGGCGATATGCACGGGCAGAGTCGCGAATCGGTGGGCACCCTGGATGCGGCCGACTACTTCCGGTTCGCGCGCGACGACGCCTTCGTTGAATTCGTCGGCCACCAGGCCAACGACTTCCAGATCACCAACGAATTCCTGGCCCGTCTGGGCCGGTTGACCGCGGCCCTGCATGAGCCCGGCCGGTTCGTGCCGTTCTTTGGCTGGGAATGGTCGGGTAACACCACCACCGGCGGCGACCGCAACGTCCATTTCCTGGCCGATTCAGGGCCCCTGCACCGCTCCTCGCACGCCCTGCTGCGCGAGATCGGCGACGCCGGCAGCGACGCCTGCCCGGTCAGCGAACTGCACGATCTGTTCTCCGGGCGAAGCGACGTGCTGCTGGTCCCGCACGTGGGCGGGCGATACGCCAATCTGGACTTCTACGACCCGTCGCTGGAGCCGGTCGTCGAACTCCACTCGGCCCATGGGACGTTCGAATGGCTGGGCCGCGACGCGCGCGAGCGCGGGTTGAAAGTCGGTTACCTGTGCGGCAGCGACGTCCACGTCGGCCGCCCAGGGGCGGCGCGACCGGCGGTGAAAGCCGGCGAGGATGGATTGGGCGTCACCGGCGGCCTGGCCGCGGTCATAACCGACGAGCTCTCGCGCGAGGCGATTTTTGCGGCCCTGCGCGAGCGCCGCTGCTACGGTACCACCGGGGTGAGGATGCTGATTTCGGCCACCGCCAACGGCCAGCCGATCGGCGCCGACGTGCCGCTGGAACCGGGCCGTCCGCTGTCAATCGACGGGTTTGTGGACGGGACCGCCCCGATCCAGCGCGTAGACCTGCTGCGCGACTGGGACATCTTGGATTCGCTGCGGCCGCGTCGCAGCGCCGATTCGACGCGACTGCGCATCACCTGGAGCGGTGCCGCCAGTCGGGGCCGGCGCCGCTCGGTGCGCTGGTCGGGTCGCGCCCGGGTGGCGGCGAACCGGATCCTTTCCGCGGAAGGGGTTGGTTTCGACCACCCTGCCGAGGGCATAGAAGGAAGCGACGCCGGGGAGGTATGGTGGACGTCGGTCACAGAGGGAGACATGGACGGGGTCGAGATCGAGCTTGCCGAATCCGGCGGCCGCCTTGAGTTCGACGCCGGCGGCATCCGGCTGGAAGTGGATCTTGATCAGCTGGGCGATGAGGTGCTGACCCATTCGTTCGGCCAGATCGAACGCCGGGTCCAGATCGAACGGGTCACCGACGACGGACCCGAATTGGTCGATTTCGGCTGGGCGATCGACCCGGCCGAGGTTTGCGAGGCCGGCTACCATCTGCGGATCGTCCAGTCCGACTGCAATTGCGCCTGGACGAGTCCTTTCTATGCGGTCAAAGTCGGCAGTTGACCGCGTGCTCGAAAGTCCGGGTGTCAGGCGCGGCGGACAACGGGCGGCGAGCATCAGATTGAGCGAATCCAGGGAATATGACCACGACCGCTGACATCCTGTCCTTCGCGCTAGAGCTCGCCGATGCGGCCGACGCCATCGCGATGCGCGGCTACCGCAGCGGCCAGGCCGTCAGGCGCAAGCCGGACGGCAGCTTCGTGACCCCCGCCGACGTTGAGACCGAAACCGTGCTGCGCGCTCGGATCGCGGAACGATTCCCGGAACACGCCGTTCTCGGCGAAGAAGAAGGCGACGATTCCAAGTCGCAGGAAGCGCCAGCCCGTTGGATTCTCGACCCGATTGACGGGACCCACAGCTACATGCGCGGGATCCCGGTCTGGGCGACCCTGATCGCCTGCGAACGCGGCGGATCGATTGAAGTCGGGGTGGTTTCCGCGCCGGCGCTGGTTACGAGGTGGTGGGCGGGTCGCGGCCTGGGCGCGTTTCGCGGTGCGCCCGACATTCAACGCCGTAACGATAAAGAACGGATCCGGGTATCTGCGGTCGGCAGGTTGGAGGAGGCGCAGGTCTCCTGTGGGGACATAGTCTCCACCCTTGCGTTATGGCCTGGCGCCCAGGGGCTGTTCGATCAAGCCTGGCGAGTTCGCGCGTTTGGCGATTTTTGGGGTTTCTGCCTGGTCGCGGAAGG
>CAYXKQ010000031.1:12455-13541 GCA_964465715.1 uncultured Chloroflexota bacterium | reverse complement strand
TGACCGCGATCACAACGCGGCCATCAACATCCTGCAGAAGGCCCTCGCGGGTGGGATTTTCCCCGAGGCCGCCCCTGGGGTGGCGTAACTGTATTCAGGGTGGCGCGGAATCGCGGCATTTTTTTATACAAGTCCCTTATTTTCCGTCAGCCCGCCCCCGCGCCGGCCGCCATTAGGCCGCACCGCCCCAATTCAATCCCTGATGCTCTCGCCCGACTGCGGGCGACTGGCAGGTGGAGGGCGGTTTGGAATACCAGACATGACTGCATTGACCGGGACGCCCTATGCCGCCTGCGGGGATGTCAGGCGCCGCCACCAGCCTGCGCCACCCGGTCAATGCCCAGGGCGTTCCGCCACTGCTGCGCCGCCAGGGCAGTCTATTTCTCACGATCGGCGAGCGCCCGCACCACGATTTCAACTTCCACCGACTGGCCCGCTACCGACCGATTGCCCGCCCACCGCACCATCTGATCGGCACCGGTAGCGCCACCGCTGGGACTACTGGGACCCGTTCGCGCACGTGCACTTCCCTGCCGGCGCGTTGGGGCCGATTGGCCCGTGAGTGCGGAATCGAAAACCTGGCTTACGGGGCGCTGGTGCCCGACATCAGATCAAGAGTTAGTCACGGAGAGACTACAATGCGATCAATAATCGCCGACGCCGGACCAGGGATTAGAAAGCGATGAAGGTATCAGTCAGAGAAGCCAAGGCTAGGTTTTCTGAACTGGTAAATGCGGCTCAGGCAGGCGAGCGTGTGGTGGTTACCAAGCACGGTCGATCCGTCGTCGAAATAAAGGCGGTCGCTGGCCAGGGCGGAATCGACTTCGAAAAGGCGAACGAACTCAGACGCGAAATGGGGATCGTCGAATCTGATCAGGAATGGCCGGCTGAATTTGATGACCCGAAATTCAGCAGGGAAGTACTTGGCCTGGAGTAGGGGTTCTGATCGGTGCAAGTGCTCCTCGACACCTCGTACGTCTATCAGATGGTTGCATCCACGGATCGAATGACATCTGCCGAAAGTGCATTCTTGTCGGACCCCAGCGTCGATCCGTTCGCGAGCGCTGTCTCGATCTGGGAACTTAG
>CAYXKQ010000031.1:0-12445 GCA_964465715.1 uncultured Chloroflexota bacterium | reverse complement strand
GCGACCCGTTCGATGAGCTGCTTTTGGTCCAGGCCCAGGTTGAAGGCCTGCGCCTGCTGACCGTTGACCGCCTATTGGTGGACCATCCGCTGGCGGTGACCGCATAAGCCGAAGCAGGGCTTACTAGCGAAACCTGGTGTCCTCTCGCGCGACAGTCGTGGCCGGAAAGCCGCGCGTAAAGTACGTGGTGGACCCCCATCTGGAGGTCGGGTCTACCGGCGCCTGGTCTTGCGCGCATACCACACCAGACCTGCTCCGATCAGGGCAAGAGGGGCCGGCAGGAGCATTACCAGTTCAAATTGCCCTTGTTCGGCCAGGACCCCCGAGACCGGTGGAAAGATCATCCCTCCGATGCCGGCGGAGGCTACGACCAGGCCGGTGGCGCTACCCACGTTCGATCGAAGGTTGGCTGTTCCCAGTGAGACTGCGGTCGGGAATCCACCCGCCGCCAGCATTGACGCCAGGCCAAAGAACGCGAGCGAAAGCAGCGGATTCCGAAATAGCATCGCCAACCCCGCGGCCACCGCGCAGCCGGTCATCATCAGCGTCAGCAGCCAATATTGGTCCCAGCGTCCGGCCATCAGGCCCATTGCGCCGCGGCCCAGGACAAGGCCGAGCGAGACCGTGGTGAGCGACGCTGCCGCCAAGGTGCGCTCGAATCCGCGCTCCAACTCTAGATAACTGGGCAGCCAGGACTGATAGAGCATTTCGATCGCAACCGCGCAGAGCATGACGCCCATCATCAGGCCCAGGTGCAGGGAGAGCACGCGGCGCACCTGCCACCCCGCCGATCTGGCCGGCAGCTGCTCGGGTATCGCCACCAGAAAGAATGGAATCACCAGCAGCAGCCATGCCAGCGCCAGCCCTATAAACACCGGCCGCCAGTCGCCGGTTTGGGAGTAGACGATTGCGGCCGCTATCGGCCCAAATACCGCGCCGACCCCGAATCCGCCGTGCACGAAATTCAGGACCCGTGCCGATTTCGGGCCGGTGATGTCGACCAGCAGCGCGTTGCAGGGCCCGTCCAGCATGCCGAACCCGACTCCAAACAATGTTGCGCACAGCAGGAAGACCTGGATGTTCGGGGCCAGCCCCGAAAGGAGAAATCCGAGCGCCAGAGTGGCCGGGCCGGCGACGACGAACAACCGCCGCCCGAGCAAATCGGACAGGTACGATCCGGCCAGCGTACTTACAACGTGCGCGGCCGACGAATAAAGGAACAGCAGTCCGATGGTGGCGTTATTGGTGGCGAACTCCTCGCGGATCGGCTGCAGGAGCGGGCCGAGTACGGTCAGCGAGACCCCAAATAGGACGAACGCCGCACCGCCGGCGCCGATGGCGGGGCGGTAACTGGGCCAGCTGCCGGCCGGCCGGGCCGTTTGGAGACTGATGCTGGGCCGCGACCGGACTAGCGGACTTGGGTCAGAGGGTCCTGAGCCCGAGCATTTCACCGGAGTCGCCGAATGCGAAACCGGCCGCCGGCCCGACAAGCTCGGCCTTGCCGGAAGCCTGGATCTCCTTGGCCAGGGCTTCGGACGCCCAGAAATGCCCGATCTCCATCGTGTTAATGATCCGCATGACCTTGAGCTCCTCGCCGTCGGCGCGGGCCCGGCGACCGGCCATCGAAAAGCCCACGTCCAGGCACTTGCGGTCGTCATCGAAGACCATCGGGCACCCCGAGTCGGGCGCCATCGCGGTAATCATGTTGATGTAGGTGTCGTTCCAGTCCACCTCGTCGACCAGCTGTCGGGTTGTGAATTGCGCCTGCCCCAGGCCGGCCGCATTGCCGTGCGAGGCCTTGGTCAGGCGGTGCACGCTGATGAACTCGAACTGCTTGCGCTCGCGCTCTCCGTAGCGGAACGCCTTGGTCCCGATCACGTTTGAGTCCATGCCCGACCCGGATATGTTCTTGCCCATTTCGTCGACCATCAGAAGGTGGGCGCGCTCGGTGGGAAGTTCGGGGAATATCGCAATCGACTTGGCGAGCAGGTCGCGGTCAGTTTCGATGTACTCGTCCGGGGTGGGCATCTCGGCGTAGATCGTCTCGTCGAGCGGGTTTTCGACCAATCCCACCCCGCAGAGGATCTTGCCGGTGTCCAGCATCACCTGGGCCGCCTTGGGCACCTGGGCGGTGACTCCCGCCTCGTGAATGCGCTCGGCCCCGAAGCGCTTGCCCAGGCCTATGGAGAGGATCTTGCAGAGGCCGCTCTGGATCGGGCCGGTCATGCCGGTGTGCAGCTTGACCCGCCCAATCGGGATCACGTGATCGGCGGCGTGCGCGTTGGCGTCCATGCGGACCTCGACCCCGTCTTCAGTGCGGCCGACCAGGACGGTATCCATGGTTGCCCGCACCGGGGCGCCGACCGCTTCCTCGGTCACCCCGTACTCGGCCAGGACCGAGGCCTGGCCCTCGGCGGTGCCGCCGCCGTGACTGCCCATCGCCGGGACCACGAACGGGTGCAGCCCGGCTGCCTTCAGCCCCTGGACCAGCGTCCTGACGACGGTGACGATCGGGGTGACGCCGCGACTCCCGACTCCTATGGCGACGGTGCCGTTGGGGGTCAGCTCCGATTTGGCCAGGGCGGCTTGCAGGCGCCCGCTGAGGTGCCCCTCGAGATCGGGGATGTGGTCGGTGACCAGGTCCTGCCGCATGCGCAGCATGTTGGGGTAATTCATTTACCTGATCTCCCTGCTTGGATGGCCGCCGGTCGGGCCGATCGCGGCGCTGCTTGGGTCAAATCCACCCGACGCGGCGCGGGCCCCAGTCGGTTTCGAATACGGTGTCATCAAACATTTTGATCATGTAGCGATTGATTACGTCGGCACTTTCAGGCTCGTAATAGAGATTGCGGTGCTCGTTCGGGTCCCCAGCCAGGTCGTACAGTTCGCCCAACCCCTCCTTGCCGTGGTAGAGCACCAGCTTCCAGCGCTTGTCAGCAATCATCGACGCATGGGTACCGTCGCCGAGCCGGATCGCGTTGCGGAATTCGCAGCGCACGTAGTCGCGGAAGTTCTCCGGGTCGGCCGCCCCGGTAAGGATCGGCAGAAGCGAGCGGCCGTTCATGCGCTCGGGGATGTCCAGGCCCGCGACTTCCAGCAGGGTCGGGGCGATGTCGGTGAGCTGCACCAGCGCGTCCGACCGCAGACCCTCGCGGAATTGGCCCGGCCAGCACATGACAAGGGGCACGCGCGCCATCCCTTCCATGAATCGGCAGCCCTTTTCCACCAGGCCGTGATCGCCCAGCGATTCGCCGTGATCGGAAGTGAAGATGATCAGGGTGTTGTCCAACTGGCCGGCGGACTCGATGTGGGCAAGCAGCCGGGCAAGCTGGTCGTCAATCAGCTCGATCATCGCGTAGTACTGGGCCTGGATTCTGCGGCCGTCGAAACTGTCGGGGTGTTCTGGGTAATTCTGGAAGTCGACGCCGGCGTCGGAGATCCGGCGCTGCAGCGCCAGGTCCCCATCCTCAAATATGGGACCGGGCAGGGTATCCGGATCGAACCGTTCGAAATACTCGCGCGGCGGGTTGAATGGCGGGTGGGGATAGTACGGGTTGACGCTGAGTAGCCAGGGGCCATTGCGCGGCTGGTCGATGAATTCGATGCAGGCGTCGGTCGCCCAGGTCGTCTGCTGGTACTCGGCCGGCACGTTGTCCGGGGAGGCCAGCAGCGATTTCAGGTCCTGCCCCCGCTCCTCCAGCCACTCGACATAAGCATGACCTTCGGCCCAATCGTCACGGGGCGCGTGCGAGTAGGCGAAGAACCGGTACCCGTCGCGGCCGCGTGGTTCGATGCCAGCCTCGGCGGTGGCGATGTGCAGTTTTCCTACCAGGCCGCAGTCGTAGCCAGCGTCGGCCAGCAGTTGCGTGACCAACGGATAGTCCTGGGGCATGAACTCGATTCCGTTGCCGTTGGCGCGCACCGTCGAGGGCAGCTGGCCGGTGAGGAAGCTGGCCCGCGAAGGCGTGCAGATCGGGCTCTGGCAGTAAGTTCTGGTAAAGCTCACGCCTCGCCCGACAAGTCCGTCGACGGTATCGGTGTGGACATGCTCGTTGCCGAGCGCGGCAATCGTATCAAAGCGCTGCTGGTCCGTGCAATACCAGAGGATGTTTGGTCGTGAATCTGCCATCGCCGCTCCCGGTCCGCTGGTGTTGGCTGGGCGAATTCTATGGAGGGTGGGCGCGTGGGCCCGGCTTGGCGATCGGGGCCGTCCATATCAAAATGAAATATCGCGGCATTCGCCCGAACCTCCGCGGTGCCGGACTAGGGAGTCGAAATTGGCCAGCGTGCGCCTCAAATTGACGTTCCCCGAGGAACTGATCACCGAACCGATCGTCTATCTGGTATCGCGCGATTTCGAGTTGGTGTCCAATATCCGCCGCGCCGACGTGCGCGAACACGTCGGCTGGATGATCCTCTCGCTTGAGGGCGATGAGGACAACATCGACGCCGGCATCGCCTGGATGCAGTCGCGCGGAGTGATCGTCGACCCGGTGGAGGGCGACATTGTCCAATAGCCCCGGTGGCCGCCGCCGGGCAGGCGATGACGGCGACCGACGGGCACCCTGAATTCCGGGCGGCCGGCGAATTCGGCCTATTTCTGGCGCGCATTGGATATGGCGTTGGCCCGGCGATTTCAGCCCCTGCCTACCAGGGCTCGGTGCTTACGCAGTGCTTTGCCGGCGCCCGACTCGAATTCTGCACGGATGCTGCGATGGGGCCTTTCGGGCAAGTCCGAATATCCGACCTTGGAACGATGCTCTTGGCCGCCTCGGCCTTGCCGGCCGAGGTCATTGCGGCCGGGCTGGGACCGCCCGATCCGGATACCGCGGGCGGGGTCGACCGGCGGCTCGCCGGGTTCTTCGCCGCCCACGGCGGCCGCGATCGCTTCGGCGCGCCGCTTGCGGCCGGGTTCGACCATGCCGGGGCGCGCTGCCAGCTTTTCGCCAAAGCGGTTCTGCGCGGCACCGGCGACGGATCGGTGGCGGCTGATCCGCTGGGAGATCGGTTCATGGGGCTGCCGCGATCGCTGCGCCGGAGGATCGACCCGCTGCCGGCGCCTGGGCTGCCGTCGGACCCCGCGGTGGGCATCGACGCGCCGATCATCTACTACCACGAGGTCCCCGATCCGGACGCTTTTGCCAGGCAACTGGAGGGCCTGGTCGGCGAAGGTTTCAATGTCATTCCCTACGAACGACTGGTCAGGGCGTTGCGGGGAACGACCGATCTGCCGGAAAAGCCGCTGGTGATAACCTTCGACGACGGACGCTCGAGTCAACTGCACAATGCGGCGCCGGTCTTGCTGCGCCTGCGGCTGCCGGCCACGTTTTTCGTCCTGCCCGGTTTCGACCAACTCGAACCCGGACACCTGACCGCCGGTGCTTTCGCCCGCCTGCGCAACTGGGGGTTCTCGGTTCAGTCCCACACCCTAAACCACGCTGACCTCCCGAATCTGCTGCGCAGCGACCGTGGAGCGGCTGAAGCCGAGGTCGTGAACTCGCGCGCGGAGTTGCTGCCCATCGGCGGCGGCGATCACTTCTCCTATCCTTTCGGCGGCTACGATCAGGCCACTGCCGACCTGGTACGGGCGGCGGGTTATGAATCGGCCGTCAGCACCCGGTTCGTGCGAGTGCATTTCCCGGAAGACCTTTACAGGCTGGGAAGAATCCAGGCCAATCCCGCGGCGAGCCACCGGCAGGTCAGCGCTGATTTTGCCGCGGCCGCGCGGTAGGTGGTGGCGATTGAGCCGACTTAAGCAGTTCCTGCCGCGACCGCGCTGGCGCACCTACGCGCTTGCCGCCATCGCCCTGGCGGTCGCTTATCTGGCCGCCGTGATTGCCTTTTTCGGCAAGATCGGATGGAGTCTTTTGGTGGTATTCGGATTCGCATTGGTAATAGCACTGGTCTTACTGGGATCACAGATTGCCCACATCGTTCTTCGCGGGAGATCCTAGATGTCGGCGGTTCTTTGTCATTTGTTGGACCTGACCGGGTTTCGCAACTACCACCGGCTGGCCCTCGAGCCCCCGGAGGGGGGATGTCTGTTCATCGGCCCCAACGGCGCCGGCAAATCAAATCTGCTGGAAGCGATCGGGCTGGTGTCGGCCGGCCGCGGCGCAAGCCCGTCGGCCGGACTGGAACTGATCCGGATCAGCCCGGAAGGCGAGCGGGCCGACTTTGCGCGGGTGCGGACCAGAGTGGCGGTCGGTGACCGACTGCCCCAGCTGTTGGAAATGGTCGTGGCCCCGGGTGACGGCGGACGGGTTTCGCGGCGGGCCTGGATCGAGGGCCGGATGCGGCCGCGCCGCGATCTGATCGGGCGATTGCCGCTGGTCCAATTTGAACCCCGCGACCTGGAACTGGTCGGCGGCCAACCGGCCGCGCGGCGGCGATTCGCCAACTGGGCGATCGGCCAGGCGGACGGCGAGTACGTCGCCGCCCTGGGCGACTTTGAACGCGCTCGCCGGCAACGCAATGCACTCCTCCGGGAGCTGGCCCTGGGGCCGGGCAATGACCCCGACCGGCTCGATTACTGGGACGAACTGCTGGATACCCATGGAGGCGTGCTGGTCCGGGCGCGAGCTCTTTGGCTGGAGGAGATGTCTACCCGCTCGCAGGCCCACTTTGCCCGGTTGGCCCGCGGCCCCGAATCGGTCGTCCTGCAGTACCGGCCGGCGCTCGCGGAACTGGCCCCGGGATCACTGGCGGAAGCCCTGCGACGGACGCGGCAGCGCGAAATTGCGGTCGGCACCACGTTGATCGGGCCGCACCGGGATGATTTTCGGATCCACGTCGACGGGCGCCCGGCGGCCCAGTTCGCATCGCGCGGGCAACAGCGCCTCGCGGTCCTCTGCCTCAAGCTGGCCCTTTTGGACTGGTTGACCGAAAAGATCGGTCAGACCCCGGTGCTTTCACTGGACGAGGTTTTTTCCGAACTCGATCCGCACCATCGCGGCCAGTTGGCTGATATCCTGCCCGCGGACGCGCAGCTCTTTCTGGCCGCCGCCGACCGCGGCCTCGTGCCGGATAGCCTTATCGATCGCTGCCAGCCATGCGCGCTGGCCGACGGCGATGTCAAACCGCTCTGACCCCGATCCGCCCGACCCGCGCGATCCCGTCCCGCGCATATTGGGCGACCACGTCGCCGAAGTCCTCTCTGAACCCGCTTACCGCACCGGACTGGCGCGCGGGCGTCAGATCGATCTGGTCCGGCGCGCCCTGCGCGAGATCTGCGGCGACTATGCCGCCGGCTGCCGACCGGTCCAACTGCGCGGCGGGCGCCTGCGGTTGGAGGTCCCCAATTCGACCGCGCTGCAGTTCATAAACCTGAATCAGCGCGCGGTGGTCGCGCGCGCCCGCCGGCTCGGCCTGGCCGAGCCGATCGAGGAAGTCCACCTGGCGATCATCCCGGCGATACGGCCGGACGGAGGCCCGCATGGTGATTGAGGAAATTGCAGTCGAACTTCTGCGCTGGGAGATGGACTCACCGATCTCCGATGCCCAGGTTGAGATCCGGGCGCGCGAGTGCATGCTGGTGCGGGTCCGCACCCGCGACGGCGTTGAAGGGGTCGGCGAGGCCGGCACGTTCGGCGGAACCGCGTTTGGCGTGAAAGCGATCCTGGAAACGCGGCTGGCGCCGATGATCCTAGGGTCCGATCCGACCTATATCGCCGAACTCTGGGACCGCATGTACAAGGGCACGATCCAGTCGGGTCGTCGCGGAGTCATGCAGTCGGCGATCGCCGGCATCGACCTGGCCCTCTGGGACATCCTCGGCAAGGCCGCGGGCCTCCCGGTGCACAAGCTGCTTGGTTCGCGTGCGGGCAAAGTCCGCGCCTACGGCAGCGGGGGCTTCTACGAACCGGGCAAAGACCTTGCCGGCCTGGCGGTTGAAATGGAGGGGATCGCGGACCGTGGATACCGCGCCGCCAAGATGAAGGTGGGCCGTCTTGGCCCGGACCACGACGCCGACCGGGTGCGGGTAGCGCGTGAGGGTCTGGGGCCCGGCCGGGAGTTGATGATCGACGCCAACAACCAGATGACCCCGCATCAGGCGGTCGCCTTTGCCCGCACGGTCGAGCGCCACCAAATCGCCTGGTTCGAGGAACCGACCTGGACCGAAGACACCGCCGGCGCCGCGTTCGTTCGCGAGCGGATCTCCATGCCGGTGGCCGGTTACGAGACCGAGACCTCGCTGCCGGGGTTCAAGACCCTGATTGACGGCGGTTGCATCGATATCGCCCAGCCGGATGCGGCTTGGGCCGGCGGCATCAGCGAGTGCCAGCGCATCTCGGCCTACGCCGCCGCCTGCCACCTTGGGTTTGCCCCGCACAACTACGGCGCCGCGGTCTCGGGTTTTGCGAACCTGAACCTGCTCTGCGCCTCGCCCACCGGCTACGCGTTCGAAATGGACCAGAATCCCAATCCGCTGCGTAGCGAACTGGTCCGCAACTGGCCGGTAGTTGGCGGCGACGGGCTGATCGAGGCGCCCCAGCGGCCGGGACTGGGCTTTGAGCTGGACGAGAGCGTGGCAGCGCGCTACCGCGTCGCCTGATTCATTTACAGGTGTGCGCCGGGGCTGCGGGAACCCACATCTAAAATTCGAGTCACCGGAGCCGTCCGGGGTCCGGTCCACCCGCCAGCGGAGGGCGCGCAGCACATGAAACTCGGGGCCTTCAACATGCCGCTGCACCCGCCCGGGCACGACTACACCCAGACGCTCGCCGACGACCTGGAGACGATAGTCACCTGCGACCGCCTGGGATTGTCAGAGTACTGGCTGGGCGAACATTTCACCTCCGAGTGGGAGAACATCCCCGCGCCTGATCTGGTGATCGCCCAGGCGCTGGCCCTGACCGAGCAGATAAAGCTCGGGACCGGGGTGTCCTGCCTCCCCAACCACAATCCGTTCATGCTCGCGCACCGCATCGCCCAGCTCGACCACATGGCCAACGGCAGGTTCATGTGGGGAATCGGCGCGGGCGGGTTCCCGGGCGATTTTGAGGTGTTCGGCTACGAAGAGCCCGGCGCCGCACCCAAGATCATGCGCGAGACCCTGGAAGCGGTGCTAGAGCTCTGGGGGACGGCCAGGCCCGGTCCCTACGGTTCGGGCAACTGGGGGTTCAAGGTGCCCGAGCCCCAGGACGACATCGGCCTATCGGTCCACGTCCGCCCGCTGCAGAAGCCCCATCCGCCGATCGGCGTGGCCGGCGTGTCGCGGCACTCGGGCACGCTGCGCGTCGCCGGCCTGCGGGGCTGGATTCCGATGAGCATCAACGTGGTGCCCACGCCGCTCCTCAAGACCCACTGGGAGGCGGTCGAGGAGGGCGCCGCCGCCGCCGGCCTGACACCCGACCGCGGCACCTGGCGGATCGCCCGCAACATCTTCGTCGCCGAGACGTCCGAAGAGGCTCTCGACGGGGCCATCAACGGCACCCTGGGCCGCGACTTTGAAGACTATTTCTTCAAGCTGTTGCCCAAGGTCGGCTATCTCGATCTGTTGAAAATCGACCCGGAAATGCAGGACTCGGACATCACGCTCGAATACATGGCCGAGAACATCTGGGTCGTCGGCGACCCCGACGAGGTGGCCGCCAAACTGCGCCGGCTGCACCAGGACGTGGGCGGCTTCGGCGTGCTCTTGATGATGATCCACGAGTGGCGCGACCAGCCCTCGTGGCGCCGTTCGGTCGACCTTCTCACCGAACAGGTGATGCCGCAACTGGCCGATCTGGACTAGGTCCCGGTTCAGGCGCCGCAGACCTTCAGGACCTCAACCGTCTTGAGCGCGCTGCCCAGCGGGTCCGGCAGCGCCGGCGAGCTTTCCACCGCCAGCGGGCGCCGGTAGCCGACGCGTCCCAGTTCGGAGACTAATTCTCCGACCAGGTGGCGGTCGAATACCCCGTCGGTGAGCCCCAGGTGGTTGTCGTTGACCCCGTCGGTGTCGTTGAAGTGGACGTAGGCAAGGCGTTCGCCGCAGAGTTCGATCGCCCCGACCGGATCTTCATCAACCAGCAGGCAATGGGCAAAATCGAGCAGGATGTGGAAGTTGGCCACGCCGAGCGATTCGATGTAGCCGCGGGTCTCTTCGATCGTGCGCAATCCGCGCGGCGGCGACGGTTCGACCGCCAGCAGCAAGTTGTGCCGGCTGGCGCGCGCGGCCAATTCGGGCACGCAATCGGCAAACCAGTCCATGGCCTGTTTCTCCGGATTGGGCGCCCCCACGTATACGACTTCGGCTCCCAGGCGGGCGGCCTCGTCAATGGCCGCCAGCACGTGCCTGCGGGCTACCGCCCGGTCATCGGGGTCCGGATCGTCCAGGCGGGTCCCGCCGGGAAACAGGTGTCCGGCCGCCAGGCAGGACACCGGCCGGGCCGGTCGCCATCCGGCGGCCGGTCCAAATCCCGGGTCAACGTCGATCGTGTCGAAGCCGGCCCGATCAAAGGCCTCGGCCGCCGCCGCCTGGTCGCGGCGGAGCCCCCATGTGCATCCCGCAATCTGCATTTACACCTCGCCAACTGCTAAGTCGACCATCTATTGAATCCGTAAGCGCCCGCCGTGCGACCACACAATAAGGTGTTCTGCGATCGGGCCCGAACCGGTCCGGCGAACGGCGACCAGCGATCAGAGCAACGCAGGCGGAATTACGCCCATGCCCAAATCCGACCGACCCGACATTATTTTCTTCATGGTCGACCAGCTCGCGGCGCGCTGGCTCGAACACGGACTGGCCGGCGGGATCATCGATCTTCCCAATTTTTCCGCCCTGGCCGAGTCGGGGACCTGGTTCCGGCGCGCGATTTCCTCCAACCCGCTCTGCTGCCCGGCGCGGGCCACGCTGGCCACCGGCCTTACCACGCAGCAGCACGGGGTGCTGCAGAACGGCTACTTCCTGGACCCGCAGTTTCCGACTTTCATGCGCGCCCTGCAGGACTGCGGATACCAGACCGGGGCCGCCGGCAAAGTGCACCTCCATCCCCACTACGAATCCCTTTACCCCGATTACCGCGAATACGGATTCGATGCCTGCTGGGTAACCGAAGACGCCCGCGGCGGACCCTGGCTGGACTGGATCCTCAGCGAGCATCCCGAGCACGCCGATGCGGTCCTCTCGACCGTCTGGGCCCGCCAGATCGAGGAATTTGGCCGTTACGGCCCCCGGGGCATCGACCTAGCCGCACGCATGGAAAAGATCCCGCTGCAACCCGGCGCCTATGAACTCCCCTTTCCGGCCGAACTTTCGCAGACCGAATGGATCACCGCCCGGGCCATCGATTTCATGTCCGGGGCCGACGCCGCCCGACCGCTATACATGCACATATCCTATGTGCAACCGCATGGCCCATTTGCCCCGCCGAAGGGGTACCTGGGAAGAGTAAATCCCGACGCGATTCCGCGTCCGCTGGCGGCTGAATGGCGCCAGGACCCGGACGCGCCGGATTGCCTGGCGCCGCTTTCCGGCGCCGCCACGGGACGCGACTGGCTGGAGGATCGGTGCCACTACTTCGCCGACCTTATCCACATTGACGAGCAGCTCGGCAGGTTGCAGGCGGCAATCCGTGCGCGCGGCCGGGCCGGGAGCACCTATCTGGTCTTTCTCTCCGACCACGGCGAAATGCTCGGCGACCACGGCCTGATGTCAAAAGGCGAGATGCACTACGACGCCTGTATCCGGGTTCCGCTGATGATCGCCGGCCCCGGGATATCCCCGGGCCAGCAGCGCACCGAGTTCGTCCAGCTTGAGGACATTTACCCCACCGTGTTCGACATGGCGGGTCTGCCAGTACCGGAACCTGACTCGCTTCGCCTGGGGCTGTCGTTCCCGGCCCTGCCGGGACGGTCGCTGTTGCCGCTGGGCCGCGGCATGCCGGCCGAAACCTGGCGGTCGTGCGCTTACGCTGAGAGCTACAACAACATTGACTCGAATACGTTGGATCGCTGGGCACGCACGGTGGTGGACCACCGGTTCCGGTACACCTGGTACCCTGAGGATTCCGGGCAACAGCTTTTTGACCTGGCGGCCGATCCGGGCGAGCAGACCAACCTGATCGGAAGCCCCGAATACGCGGGCCAGCGCGACCGGTTGCGCGATCTGCTGCTGGAGCAGGTCGTGCTGCAGGCCTATCCGGCTACGCCGCGCTCACGATTTGCCTACGGGGTCCACTGACCGTTTGCGAAGGGACCCGGGACGCGGCCTCAGTAGCCGATTTCGTAACTGAGAATCCGGGCGTTGGCGATGGTTACCAGACCGATGACCATGAACAGGATGAACGACAGAGCGGCCGCAAATCCCATCCGGAGATAGGCGAAGGCCTCCAGGTAAATGAGCATCACGATCGTGATCGTCGAATCCAGCGGCCCGCCACAGTTGATCTGCGTGTGCGGGCAGGCCATGATGAAGACCTGCACGAACATCTGCAGGGCGCCGATGAAGTAGACGATGACC
>CAYXKQ010000030.1:0-13548 GCA_964465715.1 uncultured Chloroflexota bacterium | reverse complement strand
TTAAGCCGGTCGTTTCCACATCTATCGCAACGACCCTGGAGATATCCAATTGGGGCCCTTCCGGTTCGGCCGCCAAACCGTATGAATCGCGCTTCCCGGAGAGGGCCCATGCGAGCACCGCAATCCAGCCGATGACGGTCCAGCCAAATATTGCGTTGACCAGCAAGATAGCCCATTTGCTTTTCCTGGATCGGAGAAACGCAAGGATGGAGGGCAGGAGATAGCCTGCCGCCAGCACGCCAAAGGCGAGCAAGCCGCCGAGGACGCCCGCAGCATCCGCATCAGACACGGGGAGCTCCGATTCTGTCGGCACCCACCTGGGCCGCTAACTTGCATCCCCGGCGAACCGAAAGACGACGGGCTCGTCCACCCGAAAGATCACGCTTGGATTCATCCGAGTTGACAGATTCAATTGCGAGATGTCCGCACTGGCCTGTCAATAATGATTCGGCCAAATCTCGAGATGTACGTAACCCACGCGTGCAATACAAGACTGATCAATCCGAATTCTGGAGCGGGACTGATGAAATTTGATGATGCGGTAGGTGCAATTTCTAGATTCCGCGAATTGCATCGAATTGCTGGGGCGCACGTTGTCGACCACCGCCGGCTTGACACCGATCAATTGCGCGAATCGCTGATCAAAGTCAAGCCCCAATACCTGCACCCCGAAACTGTATTTTCAAATCTCGAACATGCCCTGTTTAAAGAAGAAAACACCCAGCTCAGGGTGCTTTCGCGCTTGATCCTCGTGGATGTGCTCCTTAATCAGTTCGGGTTCGAACTGCCGTTCAACGAGACCGAGGAAGCGGTAATCGCATTCGAACAGATGGTCGTCGACAGATCAAATGAGATTGAACTGACCGATCTGTGTTGCGCCAGCAACGCCTCGACCCGGTTCCAAAACCTAAAGCTGTACGAATTCGTGCTGGAGGTTGCGTGGCAAAACAATGACGACAAATCACCCGACGAGGTGAACCTGCTCCGCAAATTGCGCGGGCGGCTCTCTATTACCGAATCAGATCACCAGCTGATTGAAGCAAGGCTCGGCAAATACCCAAAACTCTCAAACATGCTTCATATCCGAGACGAAATCGATGAAGCACGCAAATACCTGCAGAGTCTGGGCCTACTTTTCGCGATCCGCCGCGATGACGATGTAGACGTGGATCTGATTCCGGAAGAACTTGCCGCAACAATTCAACAATTGGTCGGCCATCAGATGCGGACTGAAGCCTATCGCTTGATGATGAACGAGTCGCCGGTCCGCAGGAAACCGCACCTACAAAGCGTCTTGGAGAAGAACGGCGTCGAGTACGGCCGCTACGACACCCTGGCGACCCTGACGGAACTTGTGATCGATTACGTCCCTGCCGCAAACGCAATCAGCAGCAATTCCCCGCGGTACGGATTAACCAACAAGCAACTCTCGGAATGGTGTCGCAAACTCGGCGAAACCGGATCCGGAACAACCGACGAGATGGTTGAGCGAATAGTCGGCCATTTCAACAGACGGAGGCCGGTGGTTGAACAGGTGGATGATGCTAGGGCGACCTGGTATGACTTCTACGCGGAACTGGCCTGTCGGGACTACGGTACGCTGCGTTCCCTTGACGTGATTTCGAAAGATCTGGAGATCGAATCGAAGTTTGAGCAAGCGACCAAATTCTTGTTCGCGGAAAAGCTGAAGCATACCCCGCTCAAACAACCAGGTTCGAACCACCCCGATGGATTGCTCAGTCTGGGCTCCTATTACCTGATGTGGGACAACAAGTCCAAAGAATCTGCCGTCAATCTCCGCGACCACATCAGACAGTTCGACTCGTACATGGACAACGCCGAAAAGCCGGTGCCGATTTTTCTGGTGATAGGCCCTGAATTCACTGAAGATTCAGGGTATGAGGCCACCCGCTACCGTGCAGAGCATTTCGACCGGGCTATCACGCTGATTACCGCCGCCGAATTAAAGGACCTAGCGGAGGAATGGGCCGACCCTGAAAACAAACGCCGTGAGGAGCCATTCCCGCTCGGACTGCTGGGCGTTAACGGCCGATATTCGCGCAGTCAGCTGGGCAATTTGATCTAGGTTTTCCCGAAAAACCCCGCGTCATTGGGCACCAGCGGGACGCCAGACTAGCGATTAACTGCAATATGTCTGCCGCCGATTCGATCGGTCGCCGGTACATCAATCGACGGATGCTTGGCGCCTAGATTCGGGTCCGCAAACGCGGGCGCATGACTTGAATCAGTCCGTCAAACGTAGTCGACGCCCGTCAGGCTTTCCAGCACAGACTGCTGCCACTCCTTGAGCCTGCCTGCCAACCGTTGAGCCTCCATTGGGTGAACGGAAGCAAGATCCTCGCTTTCACCTGCGTCGGCCCGGATTTCGAATAGTTCCCGTCCGGAGCCGGGCTGCCCGTCGACCACGAGCTTGAACCGCCTGTCCAGGATTGCTCGCGGACCTTCAAAATCGGCTCCGACTATCTCCGGATGGTGATAGTTCTCGAAGTCACGGGTGAATTTCCCGTCCATCAATTTGGCGAGCGGGCAGGTGCCGGTCTGGAGTTCCGGATCGATATAGGGCTCGGCGTCATGTGCCACCTCGCCGCCAAAGCTCCAAAAGCAAATGGGATCCGGCCGTTGGTCCATGCCTCCTTGAAGGGCCGGCAACAAACTTATGCCGTCCAGGGGCCTTTCAGGCAGCGGCTGCCCGGTCAAATCGCACAGCGTCGGCAGGATATCGCTTGTAACCGAGTTCATTGACACGCGTCGCGGATCTTTGAATCGCCCCGGCCACTCGACAACCGCGGGGACCCGGATGCCACCCTCGTAAACAAGGCCCTTGTAGCCGCGCATTGGCGAAGCGAACCGGCTTTCCCGCGGCGCGCCGTTATCGCCGCAGTACCAGACCAACGTTTCATCCCTGACCTGTTCGCGGGAAAGATGCTGTCGCAAATCGCCGATCGCCCTATCCATGGCGGTGATTTCGGCGTAGCGGGCCTGCAGTACCTTGTCTAATCGCACCTGAACCTGGTGGCCGGTTTCCAGCGACGTAATCTGGGCGGTTTCGTGTTGCAGCTCCTCTGGCAGATCGGCGTAAGTTTCAAGATCCGCGTCAAGCGCACTGTAAGGCTCATGCGGAGATCCGAACCAGGCCACTACGAAAAATGGGCGGCCGGCCGCCCGCGCCTTGGAGATGAATCGATTTGCCGCATCAATGACGATCTTGGAGCTTTCACCCTCGTAAAGCTCAGGCGGACCTCCGTTATGGGAAAGGTGAGGATCCATATCGAAGAAGTTGTCGTGCGAGAGGTACTCCTCGAATCCCATGGCCCGCGGATTGGTTGGCGAATCGGCCTTCACCGGACCGAGATGCCACTTGCCGAAGTGGCCGCAGGCATAGCCTGCCTGCGAAAGGATCTGCGCGATCGTGATTTCCTCCGGTCGAATCGACCAGCCCGGGTCAAACGTTCCACATCGATTCGGGTTTCGGCCGGTCATCACGCTTGCCCGAGTCGGAGAGCAAAGCGGCGCGCCTGAATAAAAGCTGTCGAGGCAGAGCCCAGTGGCGGCCATTTCATCCAGGATCGGCGTCTGCACGATCGGGTGCCCGTTGTAGCCGGTTTCATGCCACCCGTGGTCGTCACTCATCAGGAAAACGATGTTGGGCATGGAAACCGCAGATTCCTGCGAGGAAGAACCAGCAGTGCCTGACGACGTGTTCACGGGCGCTGTTATCCCAAAGCTGTGGTCGGGGGTAGATGCAACGGCCAGGCGGGATTTGGCCGCGGTGGGATTCTTGCAATCGGGCCGGACGCCGATTGGGTCGGGAACGATTCGGCTTGCTGCCCGCCGCCTAATCCGAACCCTCGCACCTTGCAAGAATGGGTGCCTTGAAGGCATTTTCACTCGCGGCGGCACCCCTGAATTGCAGATTCATATCCCGGACCCGATGCCGGTGCCCGCTATGCATATCGGCCATTTTTAGGAACCCGGCCTAAAGCGTGTTCCGCCCATTGGCCGTAATCCTGGCGGCGGCGCTGGGATTCGGAAGCGTGTCGCCGATCGGTGAACCGTCCGCGGTCGGGGCAAGAACTGATGCCGCTGCGGCCGCAGCGATAGTGGTAACGCAAACAACAAACGCATCGGATCGCGCGGTTCTGTCGGAATTCTTCGCAGCCGCCGGTGGTCCAGGCTGGCTCAATTCCGAAAACTGGAACAGCCCTGCTCCGCTGGATCAGTGGTACGGAATCGCAACCGATGACGCCGGCAGAGTTTCCGTAATCAACCTGGTTGCCAACCGCCTCGAGGGACAAATCACCCCGGCCATCGACCAACTGCAGGGACTTGAATCACTCGACCTGAGCGCAAACCAATTGCGCGGCGCAGTTCCCCCTGGGCTGGGACGGCTCCCGGCGATCAAATCGATAAGTCTGGCCGGCAATCGCTTCAGCGGCTCGATTCCGGCGGCCTTGGGTGCTGCTCGGCAGCTGGAGATTCTCGACCTTTCCGGCAATCTGTTGGTCGCCGGCATCCCGGAACGGTTCTACGAATTGAAATCGCTCGAGAGGCTTGACCTTGGCCGAAATCGATTGATCGACCGCGTCCGCGGCGAGTTGGCCAATTTTTCGGACCTGACGTACCTGGACCTGAGTCAGAACGGGTTCCATGGCCAGATTCCGTTCGACCTGGGTCAATTGAACCTGCTGACCGAGTTGCACCTTGGCGGCAACGATCTCACCGGCCCAATCCCCGCCTCGCTGGGAAGCCTAGGCAAACTCGAACGACTGTTCCTGGGAGACAACGCCGTCAGCGGAGAAATCCCGGCCCAGGTCTTTGGCATCCCGAATCTGGCGGAACTGGATCTATCCGGCAACCGATTGAATGGACGGCTCCGGATTCCCGACGGTCCCCCGACGGGGCTTCGGTCATTGGACCTATCGGATAACACCCTCACCGGATCGGTTCCGAGCACATTGGGCAGGATTGCCGGATTGGAATACCTGGACCTCTCCGGCAACGAGTTCAGGGGTCCGATTCCTGCGGGCCTGATCGCAATGACCGAGCTCCGTGTCCTGCGGATCGGCGGCAACCGGTTCTCGGGCCCGCTCCCGGGGTGGCTCGCACAACTGGGAGGATTGACCGAACTTTGGGTCGGCGGCAATCAGCTGACGGGCCCAATCCCGGTTCTTTCGCCGCTTTCGAACCTGACGCACCTGGATTTGGGCGGCAACTCCCTGTCCGGACCGATCCCGATCTGGATCGCTGACCTTGCTGTGCTTGAGGTGCTCGATCTGAGCTCGAACTCCCTTTCCGGCCCGCCACCAAGCCAGATGGCGGGGCTGAACCGGCTTGTCCGACTGGACCTGGGTGGAAATCCACTGACCGGCGCGATCCCCGGATGGCTCGGCGAACTCGAGTCCCTTGAAGACCTGGACTTGTCGGACGCGAATCTGTCCGCCCCGCTACCCGGCAGCATGCGATCCCTCAAGAACCTGCGGTGGATCGATCTGGGCGGGAACCAGTTGAGTGGCCCGCTGCCGCCCTGGTTCGGAGATTTTTCCGGGCTGCAATACCTGCGCCTGAGCGAAAACGCGCTCTCGGGTCCGATCCCGGCCAATCTTTTCGCTGCCGCCAACCTGCAAGTGCTCGAACTTGACGACAACCGCTTAAGCGGTGCGATCCCTGACCAATTTGGCCGCCTGCCGGCGCTGGTCCGATTGCGGCTCAATGACAACCAGTTGACCGAATCGATACCGGACTCTTTGGGCCGGTCCCTGCAGATCCGCTCGCTGCATCTGGACGGCAACCGTCTGAGCGGGGAGATTCCGCTCTGGCTGCCAGACCTGGCTGCCCTCTCCGACCTGCGCCTTGGCCGCAATCAATTCAGCGGGAATATCCCGGGCGACATCGGCCGACTGCAATCCCTGCTCGAACTGGGGATCGGGCTGAACCAACTCACCGGGCCGGTCCCGGAGTCGATCGGTTCGATCCCCGGGTTGCTAAGCCTCGATCTTTCCGGCAACGGGCTCGAAGGGCAGATCCCGGAGTCGCTGGCATCGCTGGCCGCACTCGAGCATCTGGACCTGGGCAACAATCGCCTCGAAGGGTCCATCCCCACCGCGCTGGGCAACCTTGGCCGCCTGCGATGGCTGAACCTGGCCCACAACCGGTTGGAAGGAGTGATCCCGGACGAAATTGCCCAGCTCGCGAGGCTGCGCGACCTTTCCCTGGAGGGCAACGAATTCGAGGGTTGTGCGCCCACCGCCCTTCGCGAATTGCGCTCGGCAATCAGCCTGCTTGAATTCGGAGGCAGGCCGTTCTGCGATCTGGCGCTGAGCCAGATGAGTTTTTCGCCCGGATCGATCCGACCCGGCTTCGACCCGGCCCACCACGATTACGTCGTTGACGTTCCCGGACCAGAAAGCCCGCAGCACATTTCGATTCGGCTCTTTGCATTCCAGGAGCTGCAAGCCGTGGCGTTCCTTGATTCGCGCGGCCGGATCCTCGCCGATGCCGACGAACAGGCCGACGGCTTCCAGCTGGATCTTTCCGCCCTGACCGGCGACGGAGGAACCCCGTTGATGACGGTGGAGGTGGTCTCCGGGGATCTGAGATACCGGTACCGTCTGCGGTTTTCGCCCTCGCATCCAGATCAAGCCGGGCTGTTTGCGGTGCTGATCGACGGCCGTCCCACCTTCACGGACACCCCGGAAGCGGGATATTCGCAACGGGTGGGATTTGACAATCAGCGGGTCCGGATTGAAGCGCTGACCCTTGCTAGCGGGGCGGCCGTGACCATCTCGCCGCGCGACGCCGACCAGGACCCGGACAACGGTCACCAGATCGATCTGGAAGTCGGTGAAAACAGCGTACTGATCGAAGTGAGTTCAACTGACGGAGAAACGCACCGCAGATTTGACCTGACTCTCGAGCGCCTTCCACCGGAACGCGAGATCCTGGTTCGGCTGTACGAAGCCACCAACGGTCCCGATTGGATACAGAACGCCGGCTGGCTGTCCGAAGACCCGCCCGCGATTTGGCACGGGGTCACCACCGACAGCGCCGGTCGGGTTGTCGAACTCGAACTGGGCGGGAACGGGTTGGCCGGCCCGATACCGGCTGCAGTCGCGGACCTGGCCTGGCTGCGCAACCTCGACCTCCGGAAAAACCGCCTGACCGGCCAGATTCCCCCCGGATTGGGCCTCCTGAGCGAGCTGGTGATCCTGGAGCTGAGCGGCAATCAGCTTTCCGGATCCGTGCCGGAGCAGGTAACCCGGTTGCCGAAGCTTCTTCTGCTTGCCCTCGACGAGAACGAACTGACCGGTCCGGTTCCGGCCGACTTTGCCAGCGATGCCGGACTGATCGGATTGGGGCTGGCCGCTAACCGATTCACCGGTCCCGTCCCTGGATCGCTCGGGGAGCTGTCCGCCCTGGGGACGCTGCGCCTTGCCGGCAACCAGTTAACGGGCTGTCTGCCCGCGACGCTCCGCAACAACGTCCTGCAATACCACGACTTCGCCCGGCTCGGGCTTTCCTTCTGCGATGTCGGACTCCGGTCGCTGCCGCTAAATCTGGGCAGATTGCTGCCCGGCTTTGCGCCCGAAACAACCAGTTACCGGCTGCTTGTTGCGGAGGAAAACGATTCCGCGCAGCTGTCGCTGTCGCCCGAACTCTTCGACGCCGGTTCCAAGGTCGAATTCCTGGGCCCGGATCTTTCCAGGCTGGTGGACGCGGATCCGCGCTCCGCAGGCTTCCAGGTAAATCTCTCACGGCTGCCATCGGACGGGAGCCCATACCAATTGAACGTCCGGGTATCAAGCCCCGCTGCCGAGCAGGTTTACCGAATTTCCGTCGAGCTGGCCCAGCCGGGCGAGGTCGGTATTGAGACGATCGGCATCGCCGGGTTGTTCTCCAACTATTCCATCGGGTCCAGTTACCTGCGCCGCCTGGTCAATTACCGGTCCGAGCGGATAACCATCGACCCCCGAACGACCGACCCGGCCGCCGAATTGGAGTTCTTGCTGCCGCCAGATGGTTCAAGCGGCCCGCTCCCACTCCCGGACGCCGATGGCGAACCGGGCAACGGCTTCCAATTCGATACCGTCCCGGGCCCGAACATCCTGCTGCTGCGGGTGCGGTCGGCCGATTCGACCACCGTCCGCATCTACGCTCTGGTCATCGTGCGGACACCGGGAACACCGTCGGCGCCGGAGGCCTCCGCGGTCGAGCGAACCTCCGGACGATCGGAGCTTTTCTGGTTGCCCCCGAAACACGACGGCGGGGGTGAAATTTCCGGCTACGAAGTGCGTTACATCTACGCCGGAACCCCGGACAAATCCGACCGGTACTGGACGACGGTCGACCGCCTGGATCCCGGCGCCGGGCTCAAGCTGGTCCTCGGCACGCTCGAAGACGGACTCTCCTACCAATTCCAGGTACGGGCCCGCAACCGCGCCGGCGCCGGTCCGTGGTCGGACTCGCTGGCAGCAGAGCCGGTCGTTTGATCCGAAGGTCCGACCGCGGTCGCTGGAACCGGGGGCGTCAACTTTGGTCTATCCGCGCCCCGGATTGGGGCTCGGAGTATCGATTCCCAGATTTTGCCGACGCGCCTGTCTTTCTCTGGACGTCTGTCAATCCGGGCCTGGCCCTAATTGCGTCGCCGGCAAGCTGATTCCGGATAACCTTTTTTGTTGATTCGAGGTGATCTGACGCCGGCCCCCACCCGGATGCAAGGAGACTGTATATGGCTTCCACCGCCGAACGCCTGCACAAGTTGGTTAGCGAAAACGTCGAAGTGGACGGCAAGTCTTTGCAGATCCCGGCCGACCTGAATTTCAGTCTTTCTGATGCCGGCGTTTCATCACTTGACCTGGTGGCGCTTGGCAAACTGGTCGCACAGGAATTTCATATCACGATCGCCGTAGAAGACTGCACATCGATCACCGATCTGGCCAAGCTAGCCGAATTCATCGACGCCAAGGCGGCCTGACCCAGCGCCGGGCCCGTACGGCGAGGGAAACGCCCGGGCACGCATACTTCCGAACCGCTATGCCACCAGCGCCAGCACGATCTCGCCGCCGAAGCGGGGAGCTCGGTCCGCCGAAACCGCAAGGTCCGGGAGCTTCGACACCGCGCAATCGGCGGACGCCCGAGGCCCGGCGGCCCGGCAAGGTTTCTGCACTGAATTGACTTCAACTTCCGAACGGATCTGGTTCATTCCCGAGCCGCACGCCACGGTCGAAATCGACCTGGGCGGCGGCGCGACGATCCTGCTGCGACGGCACGGCAACCCGGACGGCCCGCGCATTCTGGTAAGCCACGGCAACGGCCTGGCCAGCGACATGTACTACCCCTTCTGGTCGCTGCTGGAAGATGAATTCGACCTGATCGTTTACGACCTTCGCAACCACGGCCGAAACCCGGTCGGCGAAATCGCCGGGCACAACATTCCGAACATGGTCGCCGATCATGACCGGGTCCTGGAAGAAGTCGCGGCCAATTTCGGACAAAAACCCGCGATCGGTCTCTACCACTCGGTTTCCGCGCTCATCGCGTTGCTCTCGCCCGCCCTCGGCGCCAACTACCGGGCGCTCGTTTTGATCGATCCGCCGATTACCAAAGCGGGACGCGACTACCAGGAATTTGAGGCAGCGGCCGAACGTGCGGCCGCCATGGCCCGCCGCCGGGCCGACAACATTCCGACCAAGATCAAGATGATAGAGGTTCTCTCGGTCATTCCGATCTACCAGCGGATGGTTCCGGGCGCCTACCAACTCATCGCCGACACGACCCTGCGCCCCAACCGCGATCGCGACGGGTTTACCCTGCGGTGCCCCAAGGAATACGAAGCCCGGATCATGGAATACGCCTGTGCATTCGCGGTCGCGGTGGACCTGGAGGCGATCAAATGCCCGGTCCAGGTGATCGGCGCCGATCCCACGATCCCCTATTCCTACCTGCCTAGCCTTGACCTGACCGACATCGCCCGCGTCAACTACGACTTCATTCCGGACGCGACCCACTTCCTGCAGTTGGAGGAACCGCGGGAGTGCCTTGCCATGATGCGCGAATTCCTGGGTCGGATCGGGGCGCTCGACCAGGGTTGACGGTCCAACCGGCCAGCCGCAGCCGGGCAATTCGTCAACTGCTCAGATTGCACAATCGACCCGACCGATTTCGCGGTCACACCAAAGCCCCCGATCGAGTTTCAGCGGGAGCGCCGACCGCTTCCGGGAGAGGATTGCATTCGCGTTGAACGCCCACTTTGGTCCCGAGCTGTTCGAATTCCTTGGCCAATTGCGACAAAACAACAACCGTGACTGGTTTCAGGCCAACAAACCGCGCTATGAAGAACACGTCAAACGCCCGCTGCAGCGTTTCATTGAGGATTTCGGTCCCGAACTGGAAGCGATCAGCCCGCATTTTGTGGCCGATCCACGCGGGAACGGTGGATCGATGTTCAGGATCTACCGCGATGTGCGCTTCTCAAGGGACAAATCGCCCTACAAGACCCAGGCGGCGGCGCAATTCCGGCACGAATTCGGCAAGTCGGCCCACGCGCCCGGTTTCTACCTGCACCTGGCTCCGGACGAGGTCTTCGCCGGAATCGGCCTATGGGGGCCCGACACCCCCACCCTCACCAAGATCCGGGAGGCGATCATCGCCGATCCCGGGCAGTGGCGCAGCATAGTCTCCGAGCCGGCTTTCGCCAAATCATTCGACCGGCAGGGGCGTTCGCTGAAGCGCCCGCCGCGGGGATTTCCAAGCGAACATCCCCTGCTTGAGGAACTCAAGCGCAAAGACCACATCGCCGCGTTGCCGTTCACCCACGAACAGACGTACCGACCCGATTTCATTGGAGTTTTCGCCGACGCCTGTCGCCGCGCCTCTGCCTACATGCGCTTCCTGACGCGCGCAACCGATCTACCTTACTGATCCGGCGCGATCGCGCCGGGGACGCGAACCGGTCCCGACCAAACTGCGATTAATCCGGCGGCGCGGATTCGGACTTGAAGAAATCGATCCGGCAACGCAATGGCGAATCCGCGATCAAGCGATGCGGGGCGCGGGGCCGGATCACCTGCCGTCCCGGTGCGGCGATTTCGCGGATTTGGCCGGTTTGAAGGTCCTCGAACTGCACGCTGCCGGCCAACACGCAGAGAACGGCCCAGAAGTTGTCGGCAAGGGCATGTTCCTGCTGCAGAGCGTCCGGTAGGCAATCGCGGTCAAAAACGGGCGAACTTCCGGATGCAATTAGCCCATCCGGGAGTCCGGCTTCCGCCAAATCTGAGTCCATCGCGGTTCTTCTTCAGTCCGGAGCGATCCCGGCGATGCTGGTTCGACTTCAGATTGTCTGCAACGCCAGCCGCAACGATCGCCACCGGACCGAACTTGCAATAACCGGCGACCGGCGAGGGGCTCATTCACGGTGCCCGAATACGGCCCCGGCGCGTGCCGCCTACCCGACCGGAAAGTCGCGACCGATCGGGGGCGAGCGGTACTTTGAAGTTGGGATTTGGCGGCCCGTCTGATCAGCCTGTCGATACCCTTAATCGAAACCGGGCCAAGTGATCAAGCGGGGATACAGATGGGCGAATCCAAACCGACAGTCGCGTTCGTGGGAGTTGGTCGCATGGGGTCGAACATGGCCCTTCGCCTCAACGATTGCGGCTACACCGTCGCCAGCGTTATCGACTCCAACCAGCACATGGCGATGGCCGTGGCCAACGACGTCGGTTGCCAGGTCGCCGACAGCCTGGCCGCGGTCACCGCCGGCGCCGACGTGATCATCACCGTGGTGACCAACGATCAGTCGATGCGCGATATCTACATGGCCGGGGGCGACAACCTCCTGCAGGGGGCCGCGGGCAAGCTGTTCATCAACTGCGCCACCCTTTCACCGGCCATTCACCGCGAGGTCGACGCGGCGGTCTCGGCCGCCGGGGCCGAGGCCCTGGAGGCCTGCATGGCCTCCTCGATCACCCAGGCGCGCGACGGGACCCTCTACCTGATGACGGCCGGTTCCGACAGCGCCCAGGACCGCGCCGCCGGACTGCTTGCGGATCTGGGCGAGGTGCGCCGCATCGGCTCGGTAGGCCAGGCCGCCGAGGTCAAGGCGCTGGTGAACATGGTCATGAACATCAACACCGCCGGGCTGGCCGAAGGCCTGGGCCTGGCCGACGCGCTGGGTCTTGACCTGGACATGGTGATGGAGGTCTTCTCCCAGACCGGGGCCAACTCGCGCGTCCTGGAGACCGACGGCGAAGACATGCGCGACCGCGACCACGAGGTCTACTTCTCGGCCGACCATGCCGCCAAGGATTCTGGTATTGCCCTTGACCTGGCCGCCGACGCGGGGCTGGACCTTCCGCTGGCGGCCGCCACCAAGGCCCAGTTCGTGCGCCTGATGGATGCCGGCAAGGGCGAGCTGGACAAGAGCGCCGTTGCCGAACTGACGTTTAAGGGCCGGAACTAGCTTCCATCTACCAGATCTGGGCGGGATTGCTCTTCCGGCTCGGGTCCCCGCGCCGGGTGCCGGGCGGCGACCAACCCGCCAGGCGGACCGTCATCGGCGCGGGCTCTCGGCGGCCGGCTAGGGAGCTGGACCTTCTTTCGTTATCGTCGCGCTGCTGGCGGCATCGGACAGCGACCCGCGTTTCCTTAAAAAACGTCGTTCCCCTCTTCCGAAGCCGATACCCGACCGGGTTGAACGGGATTTCTCGCCGGAGGCTGGTTGCCGGCAGGCTCACCTTCGCCCCGCCAGAGTACTGCCAGAAACTGCTCGCCGTAGCGTTCCAGCTTGGCAGCGCCCACTCCTCGCAAATTTGCAAATTCAGCAAGGTTCCGCGGCCGTTGCAAAACCATTTCCCGCAGCGTGGAGTCGTGAAATATCGTGAATGCCGGCACCTGCTGGGAACGTGCCAATTCCAGGCGCAGGGCCCGCAGTTCATCCCAGATCGGCTCTTGTGAGACGTTCTTTTCGGCCGCGGACAGCTGGTGCTGGGTGCCGGCGCGGCTTGCCGGACCGGGGCTCCGGTCGTCTATTCGCATCCGGACCGAGTGATCTCCGCGCAAGACCGCCGCGCTAGCCTCAGTCAGCCGCAGAGAACCAAAGCCATCAAGGTCGACGCTCAGCAAGCCCTGAGCTACGAGTTGGCGAAAGATCGATCTCCATTGCCCGGCGCTCAGGTCGGCGCCGACTCCGAAAGTTGGAATCTGATCGTGGCCGAAATCACGCATCCGGTCATTGGCGCGGCCCCGCAGTACGTCGGCCAGGTAGGTCGCCCCGAAGCGCTGCCCGGTGCGGCCAACGCACGAGAGCGCTTTCCGGCTGGGCTGCCCATAGACCATCCAGGCTTCGGCCGGATATCCATCGCGACCGGCCCGCCCGGTTTCCTGGTAATAGGCTTCGATGCTCCTGGGCATGTCGAGGTGGGCGACGAATCGCACATCCGGTTTGTCGATCCCCATTCCAAATGCGATCGTTGCGACCATTACGACCCCATCCTCCTGTTGGAAGCGGTCCTGGTTGCGCTGGCGCACGTT
>CAYXKQ010000029.1:9844-13613 GCA_964465715.1 uncultured Chloroflexota bacterium | reverse complement strand
CCCGGCGGTTCGGTGACGGCCGGCATGGCGATCTACGACACGATGCAGTACATCAAGCCGCAGATCCAGACCTTCTGCACCGGGATCGCAGCCAGCATCGCCTGCGTGCTGCTGGCCGGGGGCGAGAAGGGCAAGCGTTTCGCCCTGCCTCATTCCAGCGTCCTGATTCACCAGCCCTCGCAGTCGATTCCGGGGCACATGACCTCATCTGACCTGGAGATCGCGGCGCGCGAGATAGTGCGCGTGAGGCACCGCATCGAGGACGTCCTGGTCGCCCACACCGGCCAGGCCAAGGAAAAGATCAGGGAAGACACCGAGCACGATTACTGGATGAGCGCCGACGAGGCGCTCGATTACGGGATCGTGGATCAGATCGTAAGGCGCACCGAGGCCGGCGGCTGACCGGCGGGCCGGTTTACAGGAGAGGCTGGAGAGCATGCCGATTGGTGAGCGACCACCCATCTTCCGCTGTTCGTTCTGCGGCAAGACCCAGGACCAGGTGCGGCGGCTGATTGCCGGCGCCGGCGATGTCTATATCTGCAACGAGTGCGTGGAAGTCTGCAACGACGCCATCGCCGACGACGGTGGCGGCGGAGAACCGCCGGCGACCATATCGGCCCCGCCCACGCCGAAGGAGATCTTCGAATTCCTCAATCGCCACGTCATCGGCCAGGACCAGGCCAAACGGGCGGTTGCGGTAGCGGTCTTCAACCATTACAAGAAGCTGGTGGCCGGCCAGTACGGCGAAGACGGCCTCGAGCTAGACAAAACCAACATCCTGCTGATCGGGCCTACCGGATGCGGCAAGACTGAAATCGCCCGGACCCTGGCCCGCCTGTTGGACATGCCATTCTGCATCGTCGACGCCACCGCGCTGACCGAGGCCGGATACGTCGGCGAGGACGTGGAGAGCATCCTGCTGCGCCTGATCCAGTCGGCCGACCACAACATTGCCGCCGCCCAGACCGGCATCATCTACATAGACGAGATCGACAAGATCGCGCGCAAGGCCGAGAACCCCTCGATCACCCGCGACGTGTCCGGCGAGGGGGTCCAGCAGGCGCTGCTAAAGATCCTGGAAGGGGCCCAGGTGAACGTACCGCCGCAGGGCGGCCGCAAGCACCCGCACCAGGAATTCCTCGAAATCCAGACCCGTGACATTCTGTTCATCTGCGGCGGGGCCTTTGAAGGGCTCTCAACCATCATTCGGCGACGCACCGGGGCCGGTAATTCGCTTGGGTTCGCCTTCGAGGCCGCAGAACGCCGCGAGATCAGGGAAAACCCCCTGCATCACGTCTCCTCCGACGACCTGATGCGCTACGGTCTGATCCCGGAATTCGTCGGCCGCCTGCCGGTGGTCGCGGCATTGGACACACTCGACGTGGGGCAGCTGCGCCGGATTCTGACCGAACCGGCCAACTCGCTTATCAAGCAGTACCGGCGGCTGTTTGAGATGGACGGGGTCGAATTGAGCGTCACCGAGGACGCCATGTCGGCGATCGCCGAGCGGGCCCAGAGCCGCAAGACAGGTGCCCGCGGGCTGCGCACGGTGATGGAGAGCATCCTGCAACCGGCGATGTTCGAGATCCCCTCGCGGCGCGACGTCCGCAAGGTGGTCATCACCGCCGAGGTCGTAAACCGCGGACTCAAGCCACTCTACGTGACCACGACTCAGGGTGGGAACCCGGAACTGGCGCAGGAGATCGGCGGCTAACTGGCCGCCTCCGCAAGCTTGCGGTAGGACGAGCGCCCGAATCCCATCGTCACCAGGGCCTCGCCCATCAAACCGGCGAATTCACCCGCCGCGCCGACCCATACCGCCTGCGGGGCAACCAGCAGCGCCACCGTCACCGTCAGGATCAGGATCCCCAGGCGCAGGAGATTTATCCAGATGAAGGGGTTGGCCTGCCGGCAGGCCAGCAGCGCCGACGAGTAGATCTGCTCCATCGCCATCAGCGGCGGCAGCAGCGCCAGCAGCATCATCGCCGCTTGGCCCTGCAGGGCCAGCGCGCCGGCCGCGCCCAGAAGCTGGCCGACGACCAGATCATTCGCCGGCCCCAGGTATGAAATCGCCAGCGTGATCACCAATACCCCCGTACCCATCGCGTAGGCAAATGTTGATGCCGCGCGCGGCGGGGTCCCTCGCCCGAACAGAGCCAGCAGGGTCGGCTGTAATCCCCAGATCGGGATCGTGGCCAGGTGGACCACCGAACGCGCCAGGGTGAAGGCGGCGATTCCGGTTGCCGGGTCGGGGGCCCGCGCCATCGCCGCGTGCAGGATCGGAATCGTGACCGACGGCAGCAGTGCGGCCACCAGCAGCGGGCCGAAGAATCGGGCCAGTTCCCGATAGCTGGGGACCGCCGCGTCCGCACCGGGCCAGGTGTGTCCCGAGCGGTCGGCAGCAAACAGGATCAAGACCTCCAGCGCCACCCCGATGCTGTGCCCCGATGCCGCCGCGGCCGCGGCCGGGACGTCCAGGAGAAGCAGAAGGGCCGTGCCAAGCACCGCCGACGCAAGCGAAGTAGTTATCCCCAGCCACATGATTCCGGTGCGTCCGGTGGCAAGCATGATTCCGTGGAAATGGGTCCTAAAACACGCCAGCGGGATCCAGGCCAACAGCGGCGCCAGGGCAACCGAAGCCTGCTCCAGGGGGCTCCCCTCAAGTCCGAATACCCCGGCCAGCAGCCAGCCGCCGAGCGGACTGGCCGCCACCAGCGCGCCGACCGAGAAACTGGCCAGCGCCAGCAGCGAGATGAAGCGCCGCACCTTGGCAAGACTCGGGCCCGACCGGGCGAACACCAGCGTCAATTGCTGGATCCGCAGCTGCGGAATGGCGATCAGCGCCATGAGGCCGTAGGCGACCGCGAACCCGGCGATCGACGCCTCGGGGTCCGAGGCACGCGCCAGCAGCGCGTTGATGACCGGCGAGAGCAGCCCGGCGATCCCAAGATTGACGGACGCCGGTAATACCAGCCGCGGCCCGCGCCAGCCGATCCTGGTCAGGTCGCCAAGGACCCGCGCCGCAATGCCTTGGCGGCCGGGTCCCTCAATTGGTGGAGATGGGGGTGAGTCGAACACCCCGTCCAGGCTGCTTCTTTCCGGCTCTTCTACAGGTTTAGTCCGTTTCCAACAATCTGCCCGAATGGGTCACGGACAACGTCCGGGCTAGATTGCCTGATGCGGGCTTAGGCGCAACCCTTCAGGCCGGGTCACGCAGCACTCCGGCTTGCGAACGCCGAGTTCCGGGTCACCAGAGAAACCCGGAGCGACGTCACCGCGGTTTAGGCGGCGAGAGCCAACTTAGGTTTGGCAGTTTTTGGTTGCTGCCGGTTTAACGAGCTAGACAGCATCCTCGACCTGCCGAACCGGAATTCAATCAGTCTGTCAAATCCCAGCATCCCCTAGGGATAGGAATGTTAGCAAACCGCGCGCCAGCCAGGTGCTCAGGCCGCCCCTTCGATGACCGGTGCGGCGGCAATTTTGACCATCGGCGTCAGCAGTTTTTCAAGCGCAATCATGTGCGAACAATAACCCCAGCTTTGCGAAAACTCGCAGGTGCAGGACCAGCCGCCGCTCTCCGAATAGGACACCTGGTAATCACCGTTGCCCCCTCGAAAGGTGGAGGTGAGCTCGGTGATGGTGATCCGTTCCGGTTCCTCGGAGTAGCGTTTGGCCTTTTGAATCTTGCCGATGAGGCTGGACTGCATGAGCGATAACCGTCGCCTTCCACTGCTTGAGCCGGGCCTGGCGCCCGGGTGACTTCAGTTTA
>CAYXKQ010000029.1:0-9834 GCA_964465715.1 uncultured Chloroflexota bacterium | reverse complement strand
CCGCCCGGCAAGACTTGACCGGGCGGCGGGTGGTCAATCCCCGAGACACATCGCCGCCAGGTCGCGGGCGGTATCGCGCGATATTTCCGGACACAGGGCCGCAAATATCTCGGTTGCGTGGATGGTCCCCATGACCTGTCGGCAACGCGCCGCCACGCCCGCGGAAAGCAGCAACCGGAAGAAGGCGATCCCCTCGTCGCGCAGCGGATCGCACTCGTTGACCGAAATCATCGTGGCGGGAAGACCGGTAACGTCCTCGGGCGAGGCAAAGAGCGGCCAGGCCAGCGGGTCCCCCGCGGCGAAGGCTTCCCAGCCGTAGCCCATCGCGGCCCGGTTGTGATGCAGGTCCAGCAACAGGCCGTTGTTCTCGGTCGAAGACGGCAGTTCTGCCCGCGGCCAGCTGCCGGCTATGTAGGGGCAGAGCGCGTAGAGGCCCTTGACGATGGCGATGTCGCCATCGCGCAACAGCTTCATTCCGGTGGCCAGCGTCAGGTTCCCTCCGCCGCTTTCGCCCGCTACCACGATGCGCGCCGGATCAATGCCCAGATCGTCGGCGTTGGCGGCCAGCCAGCGGGCCCCGGAAACGCAGTCGTTGAGCCCACCAGGGTAGGGGACAACCTGGGGAGCCGAGGAGGGAGTAAGGCAGTTCCGGAAGTCGACCATCGCCACCGCAACGCCGTTTTGGGCGATGATCCGACCCCACGCGCGGTAGTGGGGGTCGAAAGCCGACGAAGTCGCCATTCCGCCCCCGTGGATGTAATAGACGCAGGGCAGCGGGTCGCGCCCCCCGGGGCGGATGAGCCGCACCTTGATCGTGTTGCCGTCCGGTTGCGAGACGAACTCGCGAACCGAGATTTCCAACCCATTTGAAGGTGCGACCGCTTCGCTATCGCAGGATTCCTTCAGAGCCCCCATCACCTCCTCGCGGGCGATTCGCTGCGGCGAAGACTCCAGCTCGATGGCTTCTTCCCGGCTGGCCACGTTGCGACCGTCGGTTGTCTGCAGGTGCCCAAGGGCGGTTCTAATGCGGGGATCGATCCGGGGATCACTGGCAATATCGGCCATTTAGGACGGGACCTTCATCGCGCTGGGAGGACATTGGCCGCAGCCTGGGAACCGGATGCGGAAGCAAGCAGGGCTCGGACCCGTCCCTTGGCCAACACGCGGTTTCCGATCAGACCACGTGCACGATTCTCAGCTTCCCGCCGCGTCATTACCTCCGGCAATTGCCGAGACCGCGTCGTTGAACTGGTCGCCACGGTCGAATTCGTTAAGGAACAGGCCAAATGACGCGCACGCCGGCGAAAGCAACACCGTGTCCCCGGGTTGAGCCAGCTTGGCGGCGGTCCGGACCGCTTCGGGCATGGTCGCCACCGTCCGCAGGTCCAGTCCCGCCAGGCTTTTGCCCAAACGATCGCTGGCCGTCCCGGGCAACATCACCACCGCCCGAATCTGATTCCGCAACCGTTCCGCCAATTCCGCCAGAGACCCAAAATCCAGGTGTTTTTCGGAACCCCCGGCGATCCAGACAAACGGCGGCGAAAGCCCCTCCAGCGCCGCGATCGCAGCATCCGGAGTGGTCGAGGTCGTATCGTTCACCCAGGTGACCCCGTCGATCCGGGCCACCGCTTCCTGGCGATAGGGAACGCCTCCGAAGCTGGCAACCGCGTCCGCAATTTCGGATTCGGTCAGACCCAGATCGATCAATACGCAGCTTGCCGCCGCCAGGTTGGCCCGGTTGTGAACACCGCCGATTTGGGCCCGATTCCAGCCGGCGACCGGGTCGGCGGCCGAGAACCACGCCACCCGGCCCGGGGCCGATTCGGCGAACGCAATTGTGTAGGCGTTCTCCGCGTTGAGCACCGCCAGGTCGCCGGGGCGCTGGAATTCGACGATCGTGCGCTTGGCGGCTGCATAAGCGTCGCGGCTGGCGTAGCGGTCGAGATGATCGTCCAGCAGATTGGTGACCACCGCGCGGGCCGGCGAAACCCGATGTTGCACGAGTCCCTCCAGCTGCCAGGACGAGAGTTCGAGGACAACGATCGCCTCGGGGTCGAGTCCGGCCAACAGGCCGACCGCCGAAATCCGCATGTTTCCGGCCAGTTCGGCCTTGCGTCCAGCCGAGCAAAGTGCGTGCCAAATGAACGTAGCGGTCGTGGTCTTGCCGCGCGTGCCGGTCACGCCCACGATCCGGTCGGGTTCGCACTCGGCAAAAAACAAGCCCATTTCCATTTCGACCGGCACCCCGGCCGCCCGGGCCGCTTCCAGGAACGGCGAGTCTTCCGGCACCGCCGGATTGCGAATCACCAGATCGGCGCCCGCAAAATCTGCGAGCCGGTGTTCGCCAAGGACAAATTCCACGTCCAGGTCCGACAACTGGGCCAGGCTCGGGGCAAGGATCCCAGCATCCCGCAGATCGGTCGCCAGCACCCGGGCGCCGCGCTGGCAAAGGAATCGGACCATGGCCACCCCGCCGCCGTGCAGGCCCAGGCCCATGACTACGACGCGGCGACCGGCAAGCGCCCGCAAAGTCACGCCGCGCGCCTCCCGATCACTCGAATCGGAGGGGGAGGGACTGGAAATTGCCGAATCCGCATCTACAATGAAATTGGTGCTGGCCGGCGGTTCCGCCGCTGTGGCCGGTACCTCAAGTGAATATCGTTCAGACGTTTGTGGTCAGAACGCTGCCGTCGAGCGCTGGCAGGTCGGCGGAGTGGTTTGGCCGGGAGGACCAGATGTCGATCAACGCCGCCAGCGCTGCCAAATGGTATCGCGGATATCTCGCATCCAAGCAGCGCTATTCCAATGAGGAAATCGAACGTCGCGTCGCCTGGGTCGACGACTTCTGCAGGTCGGTTCCGCCCATGCGCACGATAGATGCAATCTCGGTCCGAGATGTGGTCTGCTACTTCGCGCGGCGTTCCGGCAACTATGAAAAACCCTACGAGTGGTTTACCCGTTACCAGGTCATTGAGACATTCTGCGACGCCCTGGTCGAACAGAAATTCCTGTCCGACAACCACCTGAAGTCGATCTTCGACGACACCGATGTGGAGCCATTCGACCCGCAGCAGGAACCAATCCAGGTCCAGATATCTTCGGTCGACTGGACGCGCTCGGACTCGGTCTTCTAGCCTCCCGGGCGCGGCTGCGCGGCCCGCAATCGCCGCGCGCTAGTTAGCCAGTCTTGGGTGGCGTGTCCACGACCATCGCTTCGGTCGTGACCAGCATCACCGCCGCCGAGACCGCGTTCGTGACCGCCAGCCGGGTGACCCGTACCGGGTCGACGATGCCGGACTTGAACAGGTCCTCGTATTCGCCGGTGGCGGCGTTGAATCCGTGTGAGCCTTCCAGGTCGCCCACCCGGCGAACGATCACGTCGCCTTCGTAGCCGGCGTTTTCGGCTATCTGGGCAAGCGGGGCGGTCAATGCCGCCCGCACGACCTGGGCGCCGATCGCGGCGTCGCCGGTCAGTTCGAGATCATCGATGGCGGCCGCGGCCCGCACCAGTGAAACTCCGCCGCCCGGTATGACGCCCTCCTGCAAGGCCGCCTTGGCGGCCGCGACTGCGTCTTCCACGCGGGCTCGGGTTTCCTTTTGCTCGACTTCGGTCGGGGCGCCGATGTTCAGGACCGCGACCGTTCCGGCCAGGTTGTTGGCCCGTTCGGCAAACTTTTCGCGGTCGAAATCGTTCTTCGCGGCCCGGTTGGAAGCCCACAGTTCGGCAACGCGCTGCTCGATCGCGCGCGGCTCGCCGGAACCGCCGATGATGGTCGTCTCGTTGCGCCCAACGATCGCCTTCTCGGCCCGGCCCAGGTAGTCCAGGGTCACGTCTTCCCAGCCGATGCCCAGCTCTTTGGCCACCAAGCGTCCACCGGTGAAGATCGCGTAATCCTCAAGCATTCCGCGGCGCCGATCGCCGAACGCCGGGGCCTTGACCGCGGCCACGTTCAGATTGCCGCGCAGCTTGTTGATCACCAGCGCCGCCAGCGCTTCTTTTTCGATGTCCTCGGCGATGACCAGCAGATTGCGCATTCCGTTGCTGACGAATTTCTCCAGGAATGGAACGATCTCGTTGGCCGCTTCCAGCTTCTGATCGGTGATCAGGATGTGGGGCTGATCGATCTCGGCTTTGATGTCCTCGCCGGAGCCGAAATAAGGCGACTTCAACCCGCGGTCGAAGGTGAGGCCGGCCAGGTAGTCGACGGTCAACTCGCTGGTCGAGCCATCTTCCAGATTCACGCCGGCGTCCGCGCCCAGCTTGGTGTAGACCCCGGCTATGACCTTGCCGATCTCGGGATCGTTGGCCGACAGCGAGGCAACCCAGGTGAGTTCCTCCTCGCCGTCCAGATCGCGGGCCATCCCCTTGAGGTGATCGGTCACCGCGGCCCCGGCCAGCTCCATGCCGCGGCGCAGGACCATCGGGTTGTAGCCGGCCGACACCAGCTTCATCGCGGCCGCGTACATCGCCTGGGTCAGCACCGCCGAAGTGGATGTGCCATCGCCAGCGTCTTCGTTGGTCTTCTTGGCCGCCTGGTAGGCGAGCTTGGCGCCGGTGTCGACAAACGGATCGGCCAGCGAATTGATCGAATTGGCAACCGTGTACCCGTCGTTGGAAATGGCCGGCAGGGCGTACTTGCGCTCCAGGACGACGTTGCGTCCCCGCGGGCCCATGGTCACGCGCACCGCGTCGCCGATCAGGTCGACGCCGGTGCGGATGCGCTCGCGCGCACTGGCCCCGAGAAGCACTTCTTTGTGGGAAATCATGGCGTGGCCTTCAGGTTGACATACAAGGAAAGGTCGGGTTTTTGGAAGAATCGCACCGCCGCGCCGGTTCGAATCGCGGGCCGGCGGCGCCACGAATTTTCTTGCAAACTGGCCAAATCCGCAATTAATCGGATTCGGGCAGGCCGGCCTGCCTCCATTCGAGGGGATGCTCGCTGGCCAGCCACCCCCGCTCGGAAGGCGTCAACGGGATTTCAGCGAGCAGGTCGGGACGCCGCAGCAGGGTGCGCCGCAGCGACTCGCGGCGCTTCCATGCCGCGATCGCCGCGTGGTCGCCCGAAAGCAGTACCTCTGGAACGCCCTGGTCGGCAAACTCGCGCGGCCGCGAAAACTGCGGGTGCTCGAGCAGCCCGGTCGCGAACGAATCGGTGCGTACGCCGGACTCGTTGCCGACCACCCCCGGCCGCAGCCGCAGCACGGCTTCGGCCAGCAGCATGCCGGGCAATTCGCCGCCGGTCACGACGAAGTCGCCGACCGAGAACTCCTCGTCCACCATGCCCCGTCGGACCCGCTCGTCGAGGCCTTCGTAGCGCCCGCACAGGATCACCAGGCGCTCAAGGCCGGCCAGCCGCTGGCAGTCGGCGTGGGTGAGCCGCCGGCCCTGCGGGCTCATGAAGATCACGTGGCCGTGGTCGCCGCGCGCATGTCGGATCGCGGCCGCGGCCGGCGGCGCCGTCATCACCATGCCGCCGCCGCCGCCGAAAGGATAGTCGTCGATCTGGCGCTGCCGGCCTTCGGCAAAATCGCGCAGGTCGACTACCTCGACCCGGGCGTCGCCGCGGGAAAGCGCACGCCCGATGACCCCGAATTTCAGCGGGCCCGGAAACATCTCCGGGAAGATCGTGATGAATGCTACTTCCATTGGCCGGCGGCCCTGCGGGGTCGGTAGGCGCGGCCGGGCCGGGAACGCCGGGTTAGGTGGCCTCTTCGATGTCCAGGATGCAGCGCTCGCCGGAAGCCAGCGGGGCGGCGTTGATCACCCGCCGAATGGCGGCCGCCATTCGGCCGTGGCGGCCGATCACGCGGCCCATGTCCGATGCCGGAACGCGCAGCTCGTAGACGGTCGTCCCGGATCGCTCGTAGCTTTCAACCTCGATCGATTCGGGGTCGCCGGTCAGGTTCTCGGCGATGAAGCGGATCAGATCTTCCATGCGTGGTTATCTTTCAGGCCGCACAGGGCGCGGCCATTTTGTTGATCAGTCGGCGGCGACTGGTTCTTCTTCCTGGTCGGCCTCGGGGGCCTCGGCTGCATCGCCGTCCGCGGCATCGGCCTCGGCGCGGCGTTGTCGGGCAATCTGCAGGGCTGCGGCCTGGGCCTGCTGGGCCGTTTCGAGAGTGACCCCGGAACGGACGAACTCCGAGAAATTGGGCTGGATCGATTCCAGGATTTTGGCGACGCGGTCGCTTGGCTGGGCGCCCTTGCGGATCCAGTCGGCCGCACGATCGACGTCGATGGCGACGGTCGACGGGTTCGGTACCGGATCGTAGTAACCCAGATCGTCGACGCAGCGTGAGTCTCGTGCCGAGCGCGCCGGAATAACGACCACCCGGTAACTGGGCCGCTTCTTGGCGCCGCGGCGCTGCAAGCGGATTCTTAGCAAACCAAGCGACTCCCAAATGGGGGACAAAACACGTGTCTGGATAACTCCTGCGGCAGCGCCAACGGCGTGGCCATGACCCCTGCCGAGACCGGCCGTATCGGGGTATTGCGTGCGCATCCGCATGCGAGCAAAATCGAGTATAGGGCAGATTGGCGGCCCGACACTTGGCCGACAGTGTCCGGGCCGGCCCAGCCCGCGAGAAATCAAAGGGGAGAAATGTCGCAGTCTCCGCCACCTTCGGCGTCCGCGCCCGGAGAAGAATCGCCTGATCCAGGTCCGGCCCCGGTTCCCGGTTGGCTCGGCCCGTCAGTTTTGATCGCGGCTCTGGCGATGGCCGCGATCGTGCTTCTGCGGACTCCATTCGTTACCGCGGTGCTGGCTCTAGATGCCCCTTTTGCGCCGATTCCCGATCCGCTCGGCGACGAGCTGGTCGAGCCCACGTTCGGCAATGCCGTGCGGGTCGCGACCCCTTTGTTGATCGGTGCCTATCTGCTGGTTTCGGGCTTTATCTGCGATGCCATGGCCCGTCGCCAGTTCGATTATTCAGGGGCGCTCGAGACCCGGCGCCCGCCCGGTTACGCGACGGTGGCGATCCTGCTGGTTTTTCCGCAGATCTTGCTGGCCGCCCCGGCGCTGGCCTGGGGTCTGTTCAACCTGGCAAGCTGGTCCCGGGCCAACGATGCCGCGCTCCCGGCGATCGCGCTCCTGGGAATGCTGGCGGTGATTGCCGCAGCGGCGCTGGCGCTGGCCCGCAATCGCGGTGTGTGGCCGCGCGTTTACATCGCCGGCTAGGCGGATTCAGCCGATCGCGGCGTCGGTTTCAATTATCTGGCCAAGTCCCCGTGGCAGGCCGTCTTCGTCAATTTCGATCTGAAACACGATCTGCTCGTTCGGCGCCAGGTGCAATACCAGCGTGTCTTCGATTCGTTCGCAACCGACCGCTTCCTCGATCGCGATATCTTGTCGTTTGCAGGCATCGGAGAAAAGCGAGCTCAACGATGCCGCCCTGCGATTAGCCAATTGGGGTTAGTGTCCCGCTAATTTCGGAATTCTCGTGCCGATTATTGCAGCCCTCAGGCGGCCCCTGGTTTCACGGGTCTACCCCCGAATGGTCCCCGGCCCCCATAAAATCTCCGGTTGGCCACGATCCTGCGCGGTTGCATTGGCCGCAACCAGGCGAGCTCGCCCCGGCCGCGACAAATGCATGCTCGGCCCCGACCTTTAAACACGGTATTTCCCATGCCCGAACCCCAACTCATAGACGCCGAGCCGCGCGCGCGCCTTGGCAATCGCGTCAAGGCCCTGCGCCGTAGCGCCCGCATTCCCGTAAACCTGGTAGTTCCCGGGGGCGAATCACAACCGCTGCAGGTTGACGAACACTCTATGGCGGCGTATGTCCGCAACCATGGCCGGACCGGACTGGTCGAGTTGCAGGTCGAAGGCGAAAGGCAGCTGGCCCTGGTCGACGACGTCGACATTCACCCGGTAACCCGGCGCCTCCTGCACGTGGTGTTCCGGCATGTGGACGCCGGCACGGCGGTAACCGCCGAGGTTCCGCTCGAGTACGTGGGCGCGGCGCCGGCGGACGCCCGTTCCGACCTGTTCGTGGTGCGCATGCTGGACAGCCTGAGCCTGAACGGGCTGCCGCGGCAGATTCCCGCCGTGGTCCAGGTAAGCCTTGAAAACCTGGCCGATGCCGGCGACGCGGTCCATGCCGGCGACCTGGAGCTAGCTGAAGGTGTGACCCTGATTACCGAGCCCGATGCGCTGCTGGCGCATGTCGAACGATCGCGGTTGGCCACCGAGGACGAAGAACTGGACGAGGAAGAGCTGCTCGGCGAGCTCGATATGGAGCCCGGGGAGGAATAACCGGCCCCGGGGCTGCTAGCCCCCTAGCTGGTACATCTCGATCCGTTCGCTGGCCGATCGGACGACCTCGTCCGGCGCCAGTTGCGAGCGCAGTTCCGAATAGCGGTCGCTGCGCCCCGCCCAAATGTTGCAGATCGTTTCGGCCACCTCTTCGTCGCCGGCTCCGCCGCGCAGCAGCCCGCGCAGATCAAACCCCTCGCTGGCAAACAGGCATGTGACCAGTCGGCCGTCGGGGGTCAGGCGCGCGCGCGTGCAGTCCCCGCAGAACGGAGCGCTAACCGAGGTGATGAAGCCAATCTCGCCGCGCCCGTCGGCGTAACCGAACCGGCGCGCCACCTCGCCCGGGTAATTGGCCGGCAGGGGGACCAGGTCGAAACGCGCCCGGATCCGCTCGGTCATTTCGGCCGCGGTCACGACCTGGTCCAGTTCCCAGTGGTTGCGGGTGCCCACGTCCATGTACTCAATGAATCGGACGATTGCCCCGCGCCCCTTGAAGTACTCGGTCAGGTCCTCGAGGGCGTGTTCATTGACGCCCTTGATTACGACGCAGTTGACCTTCAGCGGTTCGAGGCCGGCGTGTTGGGCCGCTTCTATGCCGGTCAGTACCGGACCGACCGCAAAGCCGCGCCCGTTCAATTGCTTGAAGGTCTCATCATCGAGCGCGTCAAGGCTAACCGTGACCCGGTCCAGTCCGGCCGATTTGAGTTCACCTGCGCTGCGCTCGAGCAGGTAACCGTTGGTGGTCAGGGTCAGGTCGGCCCGCGGGGCGGCGCGACGCAGCCTGGCTACCAGATCGGGCAGGTCGCGCCGGAGCAGCGGTTCGCCGCCGGTCAGGCGCAATTTGGATACGCCCAGGCTGTAGAAGATCCCGGTCAGGCGCTCGATTTCCTCAAATGAGAGGATCTGCGAGCGTGGCAGGTACTCGTAATGCTCCCCGAACACCTCGGCCGGCATGCAGTAGCTGCAGCGAAAGTTGCAGCGATCGGTCAGTGAAATCCGCAGGTCGCGGACCGGCCGGCCAAATCGGTCGGTCGGGGTTTGCCGGGACCCGGCGGTCGTCACTCCGCGCGGGGGCGGTCTTCGCGCTTGGCGCGCATGTGTTTCATCGGCGAGCGGCGCGGCTTGATATTGAATGATGTGCCGCAGCCGCAGGTGACCTCGGCGTTGGGGTTGCGCAGCAGGAATCCGCGGCCGATCAGGTTTTCATTGAAGTCCAGCTGCGAACCCTCGATCAGGGTGCCGGTAACCTGGTCGAATACGATCCGGTGCTGGCCGTGTTCGTGCACCAGGTCATCGTCAGCAAGGCGATTGTCGAGCGCCAGGTCGTACTCGTACCCGGCGCAACCGCCCTTGTTCACGCGGATCCGGATAAATTTGCCCGCGTTGTCGGGCACAGCCAGCGTCTGGCTGATGTAATCGGCGGCCAGCCTGCTTACGGTGATCATCCCGGTCTGCCCAGCAGCGTCCAGTCTTGGTCTAGCTTCCCTGCCAGTGATTATGGAGCACGGGCGGGAAGCACGCCGCCGCGGACCCTTTTTAGGATGTCGGCGAGCAAATCCAGGAAGCGGTCGGCGTCGGC
>CAYXKQ010000028.1:0-13939 GCA_964465715.1 uncultured Chloroflexota bacterium | reverse complement strand
GATTGGTTGCGGCCCGCAGCGTCACCAGCCCGCCGGCGACGGCCCGGTAGCTCGACGCCCTGATCGAACTCGGGTCAAAGTCCGAGTACCAGGTCGCCTCGTAGAAGATTCCGGGAAAGGTGCCCACCAGCCGGTCAAGATAGACGTCGCGGTTGACCATGAAGCCGCCGCGGTCAAACGTGGAGACCGGACTGTAGAACCAGTAGCTGCGGTTTTCGGGATCGGTCGGCACCCAGCGCCCGACGATGTCGAAGACGATCGGGTGCTCCTCCTCGGTGTCCTGATCGGCGTAGATCAATTTGATCCGGTCACCGACGAGATAGCCGAACTTGTCCAGCAATTCGGTTGACGCCGAAACCTCCAGCAGCATGGCCGGTTCCCCGTCCACGTCGATCGAGCCGACCTCGCTGGTCGGCGCCCGGCCCTCAAGGAACCGGATGTGCTCGTTGATATCCGAGACCGTGGCGAACCATGCGTACTCGAGGGTGCGCGCCCGCCGCCCGCTCTGCAGCGAGGCCTCATATGGCAGGACCGGATGGACATCGGTCTGCAGGTAGGTGACCTGCGATATCTCTTCCATGCCCGTCAGCTGCCCGATGCGGTGGGCGAAGAAGCTGTCGGCGGTCAGGAACTCTTCGACCGTGGTCGGCGCTTCGTTGACCTCGGGCCGGGAGAAATGGCGCAGCATGACCGAGGAGGCTGGCTGGCGCCGGTCCACGTTGGGCGCATTCAACTCGCGCTGCAGCAGGAATTCGGACATCCCGTCGGAGAAGACCGGCACCGCCGTGACCAGGGTGACGGTGATGATCAGGCCGAGAACGGTGGCCACGATCAACTGGCTCTTGTGCAGCAGGCGCTTGGCGGCAAAGACCACCATCGGCAGCAGCATCGTCTCAGCGACTCCGAACGGTCATCTGCAATACCGCAGCCTGGTGCCTACGGCGACGCGTAGATCTCCATGCCCTCTTCAAGGCCCGATTCAATCTCGATTTCGGTGTCTGATGCGATTCCGGTCGTAACCTGCAGGCTGCGGCGCTGCCCGTCGACGATCGTCTCGACGAATTCGCGGGCGTTCACGCGGCGGACCGCCGCCACCGGCACCTTCAAGACGTCTTCCTTGACCTGGACCGTGATCTTGAGGCGCGCCAGCATGCCCAGTTCGACCGCGGCGCCGCCCCAGTCCACTTCGATTTCGGTCTCGGGGATCTTGATGGTCTGGCCGGTGTTGGAGACGATGTTGCGCGGCAGCGAAGAAACAGTCCCCACGAAATTGCGGCCCGGGAAGGCGTCCAGCTGGACGTCAACGGTCTGACCGATCGAGAGGTTCTCGAAGTCGGTCTCCGGAATCAGCGATTCGATAACCAGGTTCTCGGGGTTGGAGAGCCCGACGATTTCCTGGTAGGCCTGAACCTGGTCGCCAGCCCGGCCGCGGGTGAACGTAATCTCCCCGCCGAATGGCGCCACGATCTGGTTTTCGAAGGTCTGCGCCTGCAGGCGCTCGAGTTGTATCCGGGCCTGGTTGAAATTGTTGGTGGCGATCGTCAGGTCGATGTCCTTTTGCGATTCCTTGGCCTCGAACTGGGCGTAACGCGCCTCCAGGTTGTCGCGGCGCGAAATGGCTGCATCCAGGGCGTTCTGGGCAACGTCCAGGTCGGCGGGCGGAGGATCAAGGAGTTCGGCCAGACGGGCCTGGGCCCGGGCGAGATTGTTGCTGGCCTGAGAGAAGCTCGCCTGGGCGGAGCGCTGCTCGTTCGAACCGAGACCGGCATCGATGTTGGAAAGCTCCACACGCGACTCGTCGACCGATCGTTGGGCCTGCACCACCGCAAGTTGCGCGTTGGCGACCCGGACACCGTATTCGGATTGCACCTGGGCGATGAGGCGCTCGAGCGCGCCGGGCTCATCGCCGTCCGCCAGGAGGTTATCCAGCGAGTCGCGGGCCCGCTCCAGCTGGGTACGGGCCTGGTCCAGTGCCACTTGGGCCTTGGCCACGTCGGCCTCGTCACCCGGATTGACCGCCCGCTCATAGGCGAGCAGGGCGAGGTTGTAGGTGATTTCGTGCTGTTCGCGCTGATCGCCGCTGAAGTTGCGCTCCAGCGAGTTCTCGTAATTTATTTCCGCTCGCCGGAAGACCAGTCGGGCTTGCTCCAGGTCTTCGCCGGTGGCGCCGTTGCGCACTCGGTCAAGGTTCTCCTCGGCGAGCAGGACGTTGGCCTGGGCGACGGTCACAGCGCTGCGCAGGTCAGCCAGGCGGCGCACCGCTTCGGCGCGAGCTTCGGCGCCGGAAGGGGGACCGGCGGCGCTCAGGTCCTGAAGCGCCAGCTGGAGCGAAGACAGGCGTTCGAGCCGGGCGTTCAGTTCCAGGTCGACCGCGGCGCGGATGTTGGCGGGCGAGGCCTGCAGTACCTGGAGCCTGGTCTGGGCGTTGCTGTAGGCCATCTGCGCGGCCGCCAGTTGGGCCCGCGCCGACGTGACCAGGTCGGGGTCTCCGCCGTTGCGCGAGAGTTCGATTTCCTCTTGCTTGCGGATCACTTCGTTGCGGGCGGTCAGCAGTTGCTGGAGCGAACTGGCCTGATCGTTGGCCAGGGCCTGCTCGGCGGCCTTTACCCGCAGCGAGGCGGTCTCGAATGATTCCAGGGCGCTTTCGACCTGGGACTCCAGGTTGCCGGTCTCCAGCTCAGCCAGCAGGGTGCCGGCTTCGACAATGTCGCCCTGTCGCACGGTAACTGCCTTGATTCGGCCCCCGGAAACGAAATACAAGTCTTCCCGCTCGCGCGCCACCACCCTTCCGGTGGCCCGGATGGCCTGCTCGATCGTCCCTCGGTCCACCGTGACCAGCGGCCGGTTGGAGGATGACGCCGAACCGACCAGGGTGGGGGTCGGGGCGACCGCGGCAACGAAGAACTCGCATCCCGCTAGCAGGACGGCGGCCGGCACGATTAGCAGCAACCGGATCATCGGCCCGCTGGCCAGATGCCCCAGACTCTTCGTTCGCACTTTCTCAATCAGACTGGATGCTGCTTTAGGCAATATCCAACAATTCCTTGCGGTGGGTCTTGCAGTGGGTATTGGTTGCTGCCACCCCTGTCGCGGAATTTTCCGCGAGCAAAGTCGCGCGGCGGCTATCTGGTCACGCGTCGGTCGGGAACGCTCCAGGAGGAGTCAACTGGGGTTCTGACGTGCGGCCAATTATCACCAAATTTTTCCCGGTTCGGGGACACCGACTTGGATCGCGGCGCGCCGGCGGCCGGCAAAGTCGCGAAATTGGCGGCCTCCCTTCGCGGGTGTTTTCCGCGTCCGGCTTCCGAACCCGGGATCGCATCCCCCCGGGGGCCAGCGGCGCGAGCAATCGAGCGGGCCGCGGTCGCCGTTGCTCAATCGAAGCTGACGCCGATCGCGCCGATCGGGCCATAGTCGGCCGAAATCACATCGCCCGCGGTTATGTCGACCGGCCGGGTGAACGAACCGCCGAGCACGATGTCGCCTTTCTTGAGATCGTCGCCCAGCGGCGCCAGCTATTCCACCAGCCAGGCGACCCCGGCCGCGGGGTGACCCATGATCGCCGCCGAAACGCCGCTTTCCTCGATCACGCCGTTTCTGGCCAGGGTGGCGCCGATCCAGCGCAAATCGACATCGAACGGCCGGACGACCCGGCCGCCCAGGATGATCGCGCCATAGCCGGCGTTGTCCGCGATCGCATCGGCGATAACCCGCGGAACCGTGGTCCGGCGGTCGATCACCTCCAGGGCCGGCGTCACGTACTCGGTCGCCCGCAGCACGTCGTGCACCTGGCACCCGGGCCCGCCCAGGTCCTCGCCCATCACGAAGGCGAGCTCGGTCTCCAGCCGCGGTTTGATGAAAGTCCGGACCGGGATCCGCGCCCCGTCGCGGTAGAGCGAATCGTCCAGGATCACGCCGTATTCTGGCTCGGTCACATTAGACGCCGCCTGCATGGCGCGGCTGGTCAGTCCGATCTTGCGCCCAGCTATCCTGGCGCCGTTTTCAATTCGGATCCGGGCCCAGCGGCGCTGCACGTCATAACCGTCCTCGATTTCCATGCCCGGCCATTGGTGCGACGGCGGTGGACAGGGGGTGCGGGTCCGCTCGGCGCGGTATATGGCTTCGGCCGCGGCCTGGCGATCGGTCTCCGAGAGCAATGCCTAGGCTTCCGGCAGGACGGCGATTATTGCGATCGCGATCAGGGCGATCAGGGAAAGCGGCGCAAATTGCGACACGTTGGCGTCGATCGAGGCCTTCCGGCCGAAAAGGTTGAAGCCTACTTCGGGGACGCCGTTGACCGCGTCCTGCAAAACTCCGTGGTACTTCGAGCGGGTCAGCAGCGCAATCCAGAACCCTCCGTAGGCAGCGACGCAAAGTGCGGCCGGGATCCAAAGTCTGATGCCCGGACCGGTCGCGGTCCAGGTCAGGAATAGGCCCACCAGGGCCATGAACACCAGGCTGGCGACCTGCCAAACGACGTGGTACCGAGCGTGGCCGGTCCACGAAGGATTGGTCGCATGGGTGGCGCCCAAATCGACAAGCGTTGGGATGGCGCTATAGCCGAGGGTGGCGATCGTAAGCAGTATTTGGGCCGCGAGCAGCATTGAATCCCTCCCGAAAAGCCCGGCCGCTTGGTGGTAACGCCGGCCGCCTATGCGCCACCCCTAGGTTAGGCGGGCCCCGGTTCGGGCAATCGGCGGCACTGCCCGAATCAGGACCGGCGCAATGTCGGCGGGCCGGTCGCTTTGCGGGGCGTCGGCAAATACGCCCGTACAATGCCATGCCTCCCCGAAACCCCAACCCAGAAAGCGCTGCGCATTGCGGCAGAACAACGCCGCTGCCTCACCCCTGTCCCCGGGCGAGGTGGTCGCCCGCCTCGATCAATCGCTGCCCGCCAGCGGCCTTTACGGCGAACTGGAATCCGGCGCAGGGGGGTCGCGGGCACCCTTCCGGCTCAGCCCGCAGCCGATCGGCGTCTCGCCGGCGACGCTTGATCGGATCGAACGCCTGGGTCCGCTGCTGGCCGACTTTTACCGCGCCGCGGGCCGACTCTACCAGGACAGCGTGCGCGGCAACGTGGCTGACTGGCCGGCGAAACTCCTGGACGCCGGCAAATCCGAATTCGTGATTTCGCTGGCGCGCCGCAATCGCCTGCGCAATCGCTTTCCACTGGTGATTCGGCCCGACCTGATGCTCACCGAGCAGGGCGCGATCCTGGCCACCGAATTGGACTCGGTGCCCGGCGGCCTTGGGGTGCTTCAGGCGCTGCGCGACGGGTACGCCCGGTCCGGTCTGGAGAGTTTCGGGGCACCACTGGCCGAAACTTTCAAACGCGGCCTGGTCACCCAGGCCGGCAATTCCGATCCGTTCGTGGCAATAGTCGTTTCGGAAGAAGCCGATGCCTACCGCCCCGAATTGACCGCCCTGACCGAGGAGCTGCGCCGGCTGGGACTGCGCTGCCAGGCGGTCTGGCCGGACGAGTTGGGCTTCGACGATTCCGGGGTCTGGCTCGGAACGCCCGAGCAGGGACCGAAGGTCGATCTGATATACCGGTTTTTCGAATTATTCGATCTGGATAACGTGCCCGGTGCCGAGTCGATGTTCAAGGCGATGCAGGCACGCCAGGTGGTAATCACCCCACCGCCGCGCGCGCCCCTGGAGGAGAAGCTCCTGCTGGCCCTTTTCCATCATCCCGAGCTGGCCGTGTTCTGGCAGCGACAGCTCGGCGACGACACGTTTTCGGCGCTGCAGGAGCATTTGCCGCCGACCTGGGTCATTGATCCCGCCCCGCTGCCTCCGTTTGCGGCTATCGACCCGCCACTCTCGAGCGCTGGCCGGCGGGTCCGCCGCTGGCGGGAGCTACTTGGGGCCACCCAACGCGGACGCCGCATGGTGGTTAAACCGTCCGGGTATTCCCCGCAGGCCTGGGGTTCGCGCGGGGTGACGATCGGACACGACGTCCCGGCCCCCGAATGGGGTGCCGCCCTTGAAGCCGCACTGGCCGGATTCGAGCAAAGCCCGCACGTGCTGCAACCATATTTCGCAAGCCGCAGATTCAGCGTTCAGTGGTTCGATATGAGCCAGGACAAATTGCGCGAGAGCCGGGTCCGGGGAAGGTTTTCGCCCTATTACGTCGACTCCGGCGAAGACGTTCAGCTGGTCGGGATCTTGGCCACCGCCTGTCCCGATTCATCCAAGATCCTGCACGGCATGGCCGACGCCGTCATGGCCCCCGTGGCGGAAGACGCCGAGTCGCCGCTCTGATCAGACCCGGCCATTTACGACAATTGCCGGCACCGCCAACACACGGCGCGGCGGGACGCCCGTCCCCAGATCCGCGCCCTTTGATCCGCCGTTTGTGGAGGGACCCAGCGTGACCCGAGTCGTAGCGCAGTGGAAACAGGAGATGCGCAACAGCCTGCGGCGCGGGGAGGATGCGCCTGTCGTAGACGCCCTGGAAGCCGAGGAGATCGATTCGGTCCGCAAGCTGTATCCGTTCTTTTCCAACGCCTACTACACCAGCCTGATCGAGGAACGCGACGACCCGATCTGGAAACAGGTCATCCCCTCGCCCGAAGAACTCAGCGATCCTACCTATTACATGGAGGACGCCCTGGGCGAGGACGGCGAGGACTCGCCGGTTCCCCACCTGACGCACCGCTATCCCGACCGCGTGCTTTTTACGGTGACCTACACCTGCGCCATCTACTGCCGCTTCTGCACCCGCAAGCGCAAGGTCGGCAAATACCCGGTACCGCGCTGGTCTGAGATGGAAGCGGTGTTCGAGTACCTGCGCGCGCATCCGGAAGTCCGCGACGTCCTGCTTTCGGGCGGTGACCCGCTGCTGCTGTCGGACCAGCACCTGGACCGGATCCTGACCGAACTGCGCGCCATCCCCAGCATTGAAGTGGTGCGGATCGGCTCCAAGCTGCCCTGCGTGCTGCCCTCGCGGATCACGCCCGAACTCTGCGAGATGCTGCGGAAACACCACCCGATTTACATCAACACGCACTTTAATCACCCGCGCGAGCTGACCCGGGAAGCCGCGACCGCCTGCAACCGGCTGGCCGACGCCGGAATTCCGCTGGGTTGTCAGACGGTCCTGCTCAAGGGAGTCAACGACGATCCGGAGGTCATGAAGGAATTGATGCTGGGCCTGCTCAAGATCCGGGTCAAGCCCTACTACCTCTACCAGGCCGACCTAGTCAAGGGAACCCATCATTTCCGCACCAGCATCCAGGCCGGTCTCGACATCATCAATTACCTGCAGGGCAACATCACCGGATTCGGGGTGCCCAAGTACGTCGTAGACGCACCCGGCGGTGGCGGCAAGATGACGGTCGGCCCGAACCGGTTGCTGGAACTGGATGCCGACTATGCAACCTTGGCCAACTACGAGGGCAATGTCTACAAGTACCCGGCCCAGGGAAGTCACGCCACCGAGATTCCCGATCACGCGCTGACCGCGACCCCGCTGGCCGACTACCTCTGACGGGTCCGGCGGCCCGGTCGGCGCCGCCTCCGGTACCAGGACCGAAGCGAGCGACGTTGTCCGGGCGTTGCCCGGGATTCCAATCCGCAGACGGCGAGCCGCATCCGGGGTCCGGTCCGGGCGATTCGGCCTAAAGCCGGCCGAGTCCCTGCAGCAGTTCCGATCCGACGTTGGCGATCACGACCTGGCCAGTCTGTCCGGCCGGGTGCTCCAAGCGAGCCCGCTGGAAGTGCTGCACGATCAGGCCTTCGCGCGCGATCTGGCCCGAGATTGGAAACCCGAAGCGGTCGATCCCGCCGTTGGACTGGAAGAAATCGAGCATGACACCGTGAATGCTGTGGCCGGTCTCGGGGAAAAACGCATCGCCGCGGGCGGTATCGGCCGGGTCGGCGCGGAAAGATTCGCCGCTCGTGAGCGCGCTGCCCAATAGCCCCAGCGTGATCTCGTAAGGCGTCCCGGCAAGTTCCGGATTCAATTCGAATCGAGCTTTTTCGAAATACTGCACGAGCTTGCCGCCCTCATCGAGCGGTCCGGTCAACGGGATTCCGAAGGCCGCCACGCCCCCGCCGGCGCGGAAGAACTCCAGGAACCGGGGCGAAATGTGGAGGCCAGTCTGCGGGTAGTAGAAGGACCCTGCCGGAATGCCCGGATCCGGACCCGGTTTCAGAACCGTCGGGGTCGTCCGTCCCGGCGTCACAACCTCGAAATTGTGGCTGTAAAGCAGTCCCAGTTCCTCGGGCGTCCGGACATTGAAAACCTGGACGAAGAATTCTCCGGTGACCGTGATCCGGCGCGATGTGCCGGTAATCGTAACTCGCCGCACCGCCCCCGATTCGGAGCGGTCCGAAAAATCAAGTGACCGCAGCTGACCGACGTCGGTGTTGGATCGTCCGGCCAGGGCCCTGGCCAGATGTGACATCTCAAATTCGGACGTCGACCAGCCGGTCCAGGGGCCCAGCGCGTCGTACGGCCGGCCGTCGGCGTCTACGTCCGGGCGCGACCGCAACCACGGCTGGGCGGCGCTGAAGACATCCTCGGAGTTTTCGGTGCGGGCGCCAAAACTGGAAAAATACAGCGCGTTGATCGGTGCGCCATTGTGGGTGATCACCTTGCCGGCGGTGGTGAATACGGCCAGGTCGGTCTCGGGTTCCTCGGCGTTCACGCCCATGTAGACCTGCGAGAACGGAGAGTCGTCAACGTCCCAGTCGACTCCCCCGCGGGCTATTCGGCTGACCGCGAAAGTCCGCGCCGCCATTGCCTGGGCGCGCAGCGCCTCCAGCGGCCAATCGTGGACGACCTCGACCGGGACCACGCCGCGCAGGTACTGCTCGACGTCGACTTCGTTAATGGCCCGCAGGGTGCCACCGGGTCGCACGATGATCCGCATGCCGCCGCGGTACACGTCGAAGTATTCCGCGCTCCCGGGAGACGTCTCGGGCGTGTCCTTGGGCCACACCTTGAACGTGGTGGAATCTGAAAGCGGCCGCAGCCGTATCCAGCGGAACATGTCGAACTGACAGACGCGCGTTCTCCCCGAGTTGAATACCTGAACCAGGTATTTGGACTCGCCCGGATACGACTGCAGCTCAACGTACCCGCCGGCCTCTATCGGGGGGCACAACCCGGCGATCTCCCAGGGGCCGCCACGAGCCGAGATCAGGCCCGGCAGGCCGTTGCTACCGGCATAGGAGCCATCGACCGCCGGCGCGCGGTAGTCGTCCAGGACCAGGACCCGCAGCTGCTGCTGGGAAAGGTCGCGCGTTTCAATCACAACATCGCTGTAATAAGCCTCTACGATCTCCTCGGCGGTCTGCCCGTCCAAAGCGCGCCCGTATGCCCCCCACTGCGACATCCCGACGCCGTGCCCGTTGCCGATTCCGTCAAACCGCAGGACCAGATTGGGGTCGTAGGGAATCGCCCCGCTGGCCCGGGCGCCGTCCAAGCCCGCCGAAACGGAGACCACAAACGCCAGCGCCAGCGCCGTGCCGAACAGTCGGCGCCGGACCCATGGCGTCGATCGGGCGGCACGCACCCAACACGCGGTCGCCGCGAATCGGCGGAGGACGGTGCTAACCCGGCTTTGGACCCAAAAGCGGCGGACTAGCCACCCATCCGTCGGTAGGCCGTGTAATCGATTGGCACTTCAACCAGAGCGGGCCGCCCTGACGCAACCGCGGCCGCCACGGCGTCTTCCAGGTCGCCCAGATCCCGGGCCCGGCGGCCACTGACCCCGAGCGACTCGGCAAGGGCTACGTAGTCGGCCCGAGAGAAGTCGTTGGGCATTTCGGTCAGATCGTCTAGCTCGGCCTTGAGGCGGATTAGCGCCAGCGAGGAATCGACTGCTACCACGACCGTAACTGGCAGATCCAGGCGCGACAGGGTCTCCAATTCGCCGGCTCCCATCAGCAGCCCCCCGTCGCCCACCAGAGACAACACCGGTTGGTCGCCGGCCAGTGCGGCCGCACTGGCCGCCGGCAGGCCGTAGGCCATCGTGGACAACCCGTTGGAAACCAGGAATGTGCGCGGACTGAAGGAGTCCCAGTACTGGCAGATGGCCAGCTTGAACATTCCCACGTCGCAGGTCGTGATCGCCGACCGCGGGGTGGCCCTACGGACCGCCCGCAGGGCATCAACTGGGTCGAGTCCGCCACGCATGTGCTCCGGCAGCGGACGCGCCGGCAGCGACCCGGCGGCGCGATCTTCCTCGGCCTGTCGACGCGCCTTGACGGCCCGGCGCGCGCCCTCGAAGGGGCCCAGACCGGACTCGCAGAGCTCGCCCAGAGTCAGATTCAAATCGCAGGTCAGCTGCTCCCCGGGCACCGACGGGTCGGTTCGGGCCGCCGGTTCCAGGCGCAGCGGCGCCGGGAATCGCCAGGGCCGGATAAAGTCGGTCCCGTCAAGGCCGATTGCCAGGATCAGGTCCGCGTCGGCGAGCAGCCGCTCGGAACCGCTGGAGCCGTAGGAGGCCAGGACCCCCGCCAGCCGGGGATCGTCGCTGGGTATCCAGCCTTTGGCCTTGGGCGTGATCACCACCGGTAGGTCCAGGGCGCTGGCCAGCGACCGGACACCGTCGATCAGGTCCGGTTCGCGGACTCCCACGCCCAGCACCATCGCCGGTCGGTTGGCGTCCTCGAGGAGGTCGGTCACAGCACCGGCCGCCGATCCAAGCACCTGGCCGTTGGCAGGCGGGTCCGGGAGGTCGAGCGGGGCGGTCGGCACCCGCTGATCGGAAGCTGAAACCAGCAACGTTACCGGTCCGGGAACCGGTGAGCGCAGAACGTTGGAGGCGTGGCTCAGAGTGGCGGCCAGGTTCGCAGCATCGATCCGTTCTACGTAAGCCGAAATGGGGTCGAACAAGGCCTTCAGGTCCAGGTTCATGTGGACCATTGACGCTCGCTCAGCGGCATCGTACTCGCCGACGATGGCGATCACCCGGCTGCGCTCGAGAAAGCTGTTGGCTGTCCCGTTGACGAGGTTGGAGGCCCCCGGGCCAACCGTCGAAACGCAGACTGCCGGCCGGCCGGTGACCTGGCTTTCGGCATCGGCCATGTGGGCCGCGGCGGCCTCGTGGTGCACCAGCACCCAATCGATTCCTACCTCGATCATGGCGTCGATCACGTGCGTAACCTCGCCGCCGGGCAGGCCGTAGGCGCGCTCAACTCCCAAGCGGCGAAGGTAGCGCGCGATTTCCAGTGAGACGTTGGATTCCACTGCGGCTCCCGGGCGCAAAAACCTAGGCAATGATATTGACCGGCCCCGGCCCCACAATCGGAGAATACCGGGGCCGCAACTATCCAGAGACGTGTTAGGGACAACGGCGAATGGCCAGCCCGATCATCACCATCGACGGCCCGTCCGGCTCGGGCAAGACAACGGTGGGACTATCCGTCGCCGAGCGGCTTGGTCTCTGCCTGATCGATACCGGCCTGGTGTACCGCGCGGTCGCCTACGAGTGCCTGCGCTGGGGAAGGGATCCGTGTGACGGGTCAGCCGCCCGCGACGCGGCCCGCGACCTCGAAGCGGACCTGAGTCCGGGCAGCCGGCCCAAGCTACGGATAAACGGCCGCTTGCTTGACCCCCGTCAGCGCTCTTCGACGGCGCATCTCTATCTGGGCCAGGTCGAACGGGCGGTACCGCTGGTGGCCCGCCAGGACGCGGTCCGGACCGCGCTGTTGCCCAAGCAGCGTGCGCTGTTGCACGGCGGGGCGGTACTGCTGGGGCGCGACGTCGGGACAACCGTATGTCCTGAAGCCGATCTGAAGGTCTACCTGCAGGCCAGCGCCGCGGTCAGGGCGCGCCGCTTGCATTCGGACCACCGCGGCGGGGCCGGGCCCGCAACCGATATCGAACAGGTGCGCAGCGAGATCAAGCGACGCGACCAATATGACACCAATCGGGCCAGTTCGCCCCTACGAATCCCACCTGGCGCGTTGATCCTCGACACCGAGTCCCTGTCGGCGCGGGCGGTAACCCAGGCGATCCTGGCCAAATTCAATCGCGCCCAAGCCCGTCCGGAGTGGCCGCTGGCCAATTCGCTGCTCATGACCGCGGTTACTTCCTTTTTCGACGTCTACCTGCGCCTGTACTGCGAACCGCTTCGCCTGGAAGGGTTGGAGAATGTCCCATCACACGGCCCGGTAATCGTGGCTGCCCGCCACGTACACAACGCCGATGTGAATTTCCTGGCCCACTACTCACCTCGCCAGTTGCAGTTTCTGGCCAAGTCCTCGTTGTTCGAATGGCCCCTCATCGGCTATGCAATTCACGCCCTGCGCGCCATCCCGGTCCAGCGCCACGTGGCCGAAACAACCGGCCTGCGGCGCGGTCTCAAGGCCCTGGCCGATGGCGAAGCGGTCTGCATTTTTCCCGAAGGGACGCGTCACCGCGATGGAATCCTCGGCCACCCCTTTCCGGGTGCCGGTTTGCTGGCCCTGCGGTCCGGTGCGCCGGTAGTCCCGGCGGTCGTTGCCGGACTCGAACGGCTGGATCTTTCCCAGCTCGCCTGTCCGGAACCCGAATCAGTGACCATGCGATTCGGGCGTCCATTCCGGCTGAATCCGCCGGCGGGCCTGCGCGGCGGTCAGGCGGCCCGCTGGGCCAGCTGGGCGATCATGGGCGAAATCGCCCGGCTGCTGCCTGAATCGGCAAGCGCTGACATCGCCCCCGAGCTCGAGCAAATAGTCGGCCGCCGGTCTTGAGCCGGCGCTGCGGGTGAATCAGGGGCTGTCGAAATGGTTGCCGTCGCCGCGCTGATCGGTCCGCCCAACGTCGGCAAATCGTCATTGTTCAATCGTCTGACCAGGTCGCGTCACGCCGTGGTCGAGGACCAGCCGGGCACGACCCGCGACCGCTCCTACCGGCGCGTGCAACATCGCGGACGGTCTTTTCTGCTGGTGGATACTGCCGGACTATTTGCCAATCAACGCGACGAACTGGCGCTCGCCGCCGACCAACTGGCCCGTGGTGCGGTAGATGATGCCGACGTGCTGGTGGTCGTAGCCGATTCGACCCTCGGCGTGACCACCGAGGATATGGCGGTTGCTTCCGTAGTGCGACGGTCCGGCCTGCCGTACCTGTTGCTGGTAAACAAGTGCGACTCCCCCGAACGCGATCAATTGGCGCCCGAATTCCACCGCCTCGGGCTGGGAGAGCCGCTGGCGGTTTCGGCTCGCCGCGGCCGGGGGATGGCTGCTGTGTTGGGCCAAATGGGCCGCCTGATTACGGCCCAAGATCCGGAACCGGAAACCGCCGAACTGCCGCAGATCGCGATCGCCGGCCGCCCGAACACCGGCAAATCGACCCTGCTCAACTCGCTGCTCGGGCAGGAGCGGTCGCTGACCAGCTCGGTCCCGGGGACTACCCGCGACGTGGTCGACGCCGAATTCGAGTGGGCCGGCCGGCGCCTGATGCTTCTGGACACGGCCGGGTTAAGAAGGCGTGGCCGGGTTCAGATGGGGGTGGAGCGGTTTTCGGTGATCCGATCGCTGCGCGCAATCGATCGCGCCGACGTGTGCGTGTTGGTGATCGACGCCGGCGAGGGGGTGACCGCGCAGGATGCCCACATTGCCGGGTACGCGGCCGAATGTGGTTGCGGCCTCGTATTCACCGCCAACAAGTGGGACCTGCTGGAGGACGATGCGAGCGCCCTGCACCGTTTCCAGGATTCGCTGCGGGTGAGGATGCGGTTCATTTCCCACGCCCCGCTGGCGCAAGTCTCGGCGCTGACCGGACGCAGCATCAAGAACGTGCCGCGGCTTGCCCTTGAGGTGTACGAAAACCGCGCCCTGACGATCCCTACTTCCCGGTTGAATCGATGCCTGCTGGCATTGGGCCAGCGCCGCCCCGCGCGCGGCCCGCGCGGGCAGGTCGCCCGCCTTCGGTATGCGACCCAGACCGGCCATAAGCCGCCGCGCTTTGACCTGTTTTTCTCCGATCCCAGGTTTGTTC
>CAYXKQ010000027.1:0-14525 GCA_964465715.1 uncultured Chloroflexota bacterium | reverse complement strand
GGCGATAAACCACGCCGACCAGACTCACGCGACCATGTACCGGACCCGCCGCTGGAAGCTTGTCACCTACCACGGGAAGGACCTGTACGAGCTCTACGACCTGGAGTCCGACCCCTGGGAGCACGAGGACCTCTCGCGCGACCCCGGCCATGCCGACGTCCTGCAGAAGCTCCTGCGCGAGGCCTACGACGCGCAGGCTTTCGCGCGAACGAATCCGGTGCCGCGCACCTTCTCCTTCTAGCCGGTCCCTTGGCGGCGCGCCGGCATGCTCCGGATCGAATACGCGCACAAGCGTTTCGGACGAATCCACGCCCTGCGCGGCGTGGACCTAGAGGCCGGCGCCGGGCGGGTGCTGGGCCTGCTCGGGCCCAACGGGTCCGGCAAGACCACCGCGATGCGCGCGATCTTCGACCTTGTGACCCTTGACCGCGGCCGGGTGACCTGGCGGGGACGGCCGGTCGGCCGGCGGCAGCTGCAGCGCTTTGGCTACATGCCGGAGAACCGCGGACTCTATCCGCGGGCCAGGGTGGGCGAGCAGCTCATCTACCTGGGCCGGCTGCGCGGTATGGACCGTGAATCGGCCGTCGCCGCTACCGGCGAATGGCTGGCGCGGCTGGGGTTGGCGGATCGGGCCGGCACCCCGCTCGAGAATCTCTCCAACGGCAACCAGCAACGGATTCAGCTGGCCGCGGCCCTGCTGCACGACCCCGAACTGGTGGTCCTGGACGAACCATTCGCCGGCCTGGATCCGCTGGCCACCGAGACGCTGTCGGGACTCGTCCGCGAACGCGCCGCCGCCGGCGCGGTGGTGATTTTCTCGTCCCACCAGCTCGACCTGGTCCAGGATCTTGTCGACGATGTTGCCATCGTTGACGCCGGTCGACTGCTCCGATTCGGGCCGGTCGATCGGATCCGCTCCGATTCGGCCTACCGGCGCCTGCGGGTCGAATTGGCCGGATCCCCTGAGCGCTGGTGGGGCTCGCTCGCCGGCGCCGAACTGGTGGCCGCCGACGGCGGCGCGGTCAGCCTGCGGGTCGGCTCGGACCTGGACCTGGAATCGGCGCTCGCGGCGGCGCTGTGGGCCGGGAGGGTGGTTGAATTTGCCTACACGCGGCCTTCGCTATCCGAGGTCTTCATGGAGGCCGTGCGCGGACGGGATCCGAACGATGGGTGACTTGCCGGGCATCTGGTACGGCGTACGGGTGGTGGCCGCCTACGAACTCGCCCAGCGCCTGCAAAGCCGGCGGCGGCTCGTCACCCTGGCCGTGCTGCTGGGGCTGCTGATCGGCGTGCCTTACGTGCTGACCCGGTTCCTGGCCCCGGAACTTCCCGACGAGTTCGAGATCGAGGAACTGGCGGTGGGCCTTTCGGGTTTCTCGGCGGTGTTCATGTTCGTGGCCATCACCCTGTTTGCCAGCGACGTGCTCAATTCGGTCGTGGCCGACAAGAGCAACCGCGTGATCGAGGTCCTGCTATCGAGCCTGCGCCCCTACCAGCTCATGGCCGGCAAGATCCTCGGCGTGGGGGCGTACGGGCTGTTCAGTTTTTCGATCCTGGTGGGCGCGGTCGCGATTTCGGCCGGAGTGATCGTTCCTTCCAGCCTCGGCATCCGGCTGACCGTGGACGCCGGGTCGGTCTGGATCCTTCTGCTGACCATCTTCTGGTTCGTGGTCGGATACTTCCTCTTCGCGGCCCTGTATGCCGCGCTGGGGGCTACGGTCTCAAGGATCGAGGACGTGAACCAGGCGGTGCTGCCGGTCACCCTGGTCTCCGTCGTGGTATACCTGCTCGCCTACATGCTGGTGATCACCCCGCTGGGCGAGACGGGATGGGGTCGGGCGCTGGCGATGCTGCCGATGCTGGCCCAGTTCGCGGTTCCCGGACTCGTGCTGAGCGGGGCCCTATCGTGGCCGCTGGCCCTCCTGGCCGGGGCGATCAACGTCGCCGCCCTGCCGCCGGCGATCTGGTTCGCGGGCCGGGTGTATTCAGGGTCCGCCCTGGTGGTCGGCGCCCGGGTGCCGCTGCTGCGGGCCTGGCGCGGACAGCTGGGTCCGGGTGGTGGCGACGGTGCGTGAAGTTGGCGCAGCGCCGCGGCAGTGAAAGCGGTCCAGCGCAAACAGCGATTTTGTGCCCTGGACAATTGGCGGATGGACCGATCCGCGGGATTCAGTTAGCTCGCCCTGGGCCAGCGCGCCGAAACCCGATCACTTCCCGATTCGACCGGCGCTTACTCGAAACCAACCGTTTCCGCCCACAGAGGGACATTTGCGGCGAGTTCGGAATCCACGCCCGCCGCGGTTATCCGGCCATCCTCGTCGATTTGCCGGACGCCTTCGAGACCGAAAGCAGCCAGGATGTGCTCGCTGAAATGCTTCGCCGCAAGCAACAGTCTTGCGGGGTCGCGTTGCCAGGCGTCAAGGTCTATCGCTGTTGCAATTGGCGGCAGATCGTTAATGACCGGCCTTACTCCGGGCGAGAGGGGTACAGTCCGGGCAGGCGGCCTCGAATACCCAAGCTCTACGCCACCCGGCGATGGATGGAATTGCACGCTCGCCATCGCATCGGCCCGCAATCCGCAGTACACGCCTGCCCACTCGGATGCGGCTTTTAAGCCGACCGCGACGGCAAATACTATGTCGGTCGCGGTTACGCGCTTGCCCGTGTCTTCAATCCGGGGATCGCCTGCATACCCGGACGCGCTGATAGGCGAACGCCAAACGACTGATCCGTCCAAATTCAATTTCCCACAGATGTATTCGCGCTGGTCGGGCTCGACCTGGACAACCCGATAGCTGAGGAAATCGCGCTGAACTTTGATGTCGTCCAATCGGGGCGTCGCCGGCATTACGATTTCCACGAATCGTTGATGCAATTGCTGCAGCGAATCAACTAGGAATTCGTTGTGCTGGCGAGGGAATTGCGGTTGCAGGTAAATCGTGACGGCTGACCCATTCGGCCTTTCGCCGATATCGGAGATTGCCTGCTCGTGAGTCGCGCGCCGCTCAGCGGTCATGATTGCCGGGGTGAGTGATTGAGTTCTGGGTGCTGACCACAATTCCCGGACCGGGAGCGCACTAATCCGATCCCCGAGCGGCAATTTGCGATCTCCCAGATGCAGCAAGAACCCGTGCACGAACTTGCCGCCGGCCCGGTCGACTTCGTCCCGCAAACTGGCCAGGCCTTTCGCCGACCTCCGGGGTGGCGACGTGCTGGCCTTGACTTCAATTCCAATGACCCGCCCGTCGGAAGCTTCGATCACGTAGTCGACCTCGGCTTTCTGCACGGTCCGCCAGTGATAGAGCCGGGCCTGCGAATTGCTCCAGCCGAGCTGCTTGAGCAATTCGGTTCCGACAAAAGTCTCCAGCGCCTGCCCTCGATAGACATCGCCGCCCTGCGACAGGGCAAACCCGTCTTTACCGACCAGGTGGCAGGCCAGCCCAGGATCCGTCACCAAGACTTTTTGCGACTTGATTTGCCGCTGGGCCAGCGAACGCCGCCAGGCAGGTACCAAATGGACCAGATGGGCCGCCGTGAGCCAGCCCAGGTAGTGATTTGCCGTTTGGCGCGCGATTCCCGCGGCCCTTATCAGTGATTGCAGGTTCAATTCCTGCGAACTGAGAGCGGCGCATTGCGACAGCACCCGTAATACGCCTGCCTGATTCGAAATACCGCCAAGGTCTGAAATCTCGCGATTGATGGTTGTATCGACCAACTGGCTGAACCAACCGCTGCGAAATTCCGGCCCACGGGACTGGACCTCGGGGTAGCCGCCCGCGCAGATCATCTCCCAGTAATCGACCGGATTCAATCGCCCATAAGTTGGGGCCGAAAGTGCGCCCGGGTCGTCAAGGGCGGCATCTACAAAGGAATCCGAATCCGCCCTGTCGCATTCGCCGCGCGAGTACGGGTAAAGAGTCGAAATTGCAATGCGTCCCTGGAGGGACTCGGAAATCCTGGGCAGCATTAGGTAGTTGGCCGAACCCGTCAACAGGAATTGCCCCCGGCGGTTTGTCCTGTCAATCGCCGCTTTAATCGACAGCAGCAACTCTTCGCCGCCCCGCTGGACTTCATCGATGATCATCAGTCCGTTGGCGGCGGGGCCGATCAGGCGCCCCGGTTCGCTTATCGCGGCTTCCCGCTGGTCGGGAAAGTCCAAATTTACATAAGGCGCATTCAAGATGCGGGCCAGGTGCATGGCCAGCGTCGATTTGCCGGATTGGCGGGGCCCTTTCACCATTACGGCGCGGAATTCGGACAGCCTGCGCTTTATGATTGGTTGAAGATAGCGCGGCACAAAGGGATCAATGTGATCTACGTCACTGGAATTGAATAATACCCCGTGTAAACCATCAGGATTTGCCGAATCTGCCAATTCACCCATCCGCTCTTTACGCATTAAGATCAGTGGAACTTTTCCTTTAGTAATGCTATCACTTGCGGTTTGGTAGCTTTTTCTAGTGAACGCCCCACATCACCGTCTGTACGCCGCACTCCGGTCGCCCCGCAAATTGGACGGAATTGAGGTGCCGGCGGAATTCGATTGCTGGTTTTCTGGCGAAACCGGGGATCACCCTCAGGATTCGGGTATGCGCCCGGAATGGGCCAGGGGTCGAATGAGCCGGGAATTAACCGGACAGATCTGGGCCAATCCCGGCCGCATTGAAGTCAATTGGATCGCCAGCGGAAATCACGGGCCAGGCGCGTCACCCAACTGGCCTCAAAATCGGTGTGCCGCCTTGGGGCCGTGTCTGCTCGCTCTGCCCGTCCGTTCCAATTCGCCGCGTAAGTCGGCCGGTTAGGTAGCCACCCCGACTAGGTCGCCGGCCTCGTCGAAGGCAAAGCGCTCGGACGGGCCGGTCCGCTCGGCGCGCCTTTCGGATTCGAGCTGGTCGGCGACCGGCTCGCTGACCCAGAACTCCTCTAGCTCCATCGTGTTGCGGATGCGGGCCATGCGCGGTGTTCCGCGGTTGGCCAGGCGCGATGCCGCCCCGACCGCCACTTCCAGGGTCTCGGCATCGGTCGGGAAATTCATCGGGATCCGCGATCCCGACACGACCAGCGAGGTTGTGCCGTTGATATAGGTCTGGTCCGGATCCATCGCCTCCACCAGCTTGCCGGAGACGAAGTCGGCCATGCCGATCCCGGTGGCGTTGCCGCCCGATTCCTCGGTCAGGCGCAGCGTCGCCAGGTAGTGGTAATCGGGCAGTTTCTCGCCGAAACTCTGCAGCCGCCAGAGCCCCACAACGTTCGTGTCCATCCCGGCGCCGGAGATGTTCTTGCCCATCTCGTCGACGACCAGGAGTTGGAGCTGGTCGATCGGCAGGCGCGGCAGGAGGCGCTTGGCCTCGATCAGCAGCCGTCGGTCGGTGGCGTGAAACTGGTCGGGGGTTACCACCTCGCAGTGGGCCGGCTGGTCGTAGGCGTTCTCGACCAGGGCCACGCCCAGCAGCAGGCGGCCGTAGTTGATCGCGACCTGCGCTCCCTCCGGGATTGTCTCTGCCAGTCCGGTCTCGTGTATCCGTTCGGCCCCGATCTGCTTGCCCAGTCCGACCGAGGTCATCTTGCAGAGACCGCTCTCGATCTCCCCCTTGAAGTCGGTGTGCGGCTTGACCCGGCCGATCACGACCACGTGATCGGCGTTGTAGGCGTTGGCGTCGCCGAAGAACGTCTGCCCGCTGGGGCCGCGGCCAAGCTCGATGACGTCCATGGTGGCGCGCACCGGCGCACCCACCGAATCCTGGGTAATTCCGTACTCGGCCAGCACCGCTTCCTGGCCGGCGGCGGTCGCCCCGCCGTGGCTGCGCTTGGCCGGGACAATGAAGGGCTCCAGTCCGGCCCGGCCCAGTTCGTCGACGATCGCGCTAACGACTTTCACGATCGGCGAGACTCCCCGGCTGCCGACGCCAACGGCCACGGTCTGGCCGGGCGCGGCCCGGCTTTCGGCAAGCCTTGCGCGCAGCTGGTCGCGCAGACAGGTTTCCAGGTCGGAGATGTGGGCGCCGTCAAGCTGCTGGCGCATGCGGATCAACTGGGGCCATTGCATCGCGGTCGGACCGCCTTCCTCGCTAGGAACCAATGAATGGGCGCCGGCGCCGCGCCGGATCCCGGACTACTGGGAGCCCTCGGCCAGAACCCTTTCCGGCGGTTCGCGCAGGTCCCAGATAAGTCGCGCCCAACTAAGGATCGTCAGCAGGTAGTGGGTGATGTCGATCTCGTACCAGTAGAAACCGTTGCGTTCGGCCCCGGGGTAGCGGTGGTGGTTGTTGTGCCAACCCTCGCCGAGGGTCAGCAGGGCCAGAAACAGGTTGTTGCGCGAATCGTCACCGGTCTTGAACCGCTGGCTGCCCCACATGTGCGATCCGGAATTGATCATGTAGGTCGTGTGCATCAGGGCCACCGTGCACCAGACGAACCCGAACACGAAGAACTGCGCCGCGGTCGCACCGGACCCGGGAAACGCGTATTCGAACCAGAACCCGAACCCGATGACGAAGGCCGCGTAGAAGAGCGCCCCCAGGGGATAGGCATTCTCAAGCCAGCGCAATTCGCGGAACTGCGAGAGGTCCTTGACCCGGTCCCAGCGCGTATCGTTGCGATCGTCTTCGGTCAGCCATCCCACATGCGCCCACCAGAAACCGCCCTTGCGCGGGGAATGGACGTCGGACTCGTCGTCCGAATGGGAGTGGTGATGGCGGTGGTGGCCGGCCCACCAGAGCGGGCCCTTCTGCATCGAGATCGTCCCCAGCAGCCCCATCACGAACTGAAACGGGCGCGATGTCTTGAAGCTGCGGTGCGAGAAGTAACGGTGATAGAAGCCGGTGATGAAGAAGACCCGGGCCCAGAAGGTGATCAGGGTGAATACCACGACCGGCCAGCTGACGCCGGTAAAAACCGCGCTGAGCGCGCTGATGTGCAGCAGGAAGAACGGGAAGTTGCGCTTCCAATAGCCCTGCGGCTTGGGGCGCGGCTTCCAGAAGAACTTGCGCTTTTGGTAACTGGCGGGCTCTGCGGCCAGCGATTCTTGCGCCATGTTTCCCCTATGAAATACGGCTCGGGAGCAACTCGCCTGGGCGGTGCTGCGGGCGCTGCCCGATTCTAGGTCAGGCCGGCCGGCGAACCCTTTATTCGGGCCGGCGCGCGTTGCAGCAGCAACTGGACGTCGCGTATCGAGCGTGCCTCGAACGCGCCCGCACAGGAAGAGAGATAGAAATCCCACATCCTGATGAAGCGGTCGTCGAACCCTATCTCGCGGACCTGCGGGAGGACGGCCAGGAACCGCTCCCGCCATTCGAGCAGGGTGCGCACGTAGTGTGGTCCGATCTCGCGTTCGTGCTCGATGCTCAGGTCGCCCCCTGAGCGTTGCAGCGACTCGCCGATTTCGGCGACCGCCGGCAGGATCCCGCCCGGAAAAATGTACTTGGAAATCCATCCCGAGGCGCGCAGGGCGTTGTCGCGCCCGGCGTCGGGAATCGCGATAGTCTGCATCAGCATCTGACCGCCGGGCCGCAGGGTGCGTGCGCACACGGCGAAGAACTCGTCCCAGTACTCCTTGCCCACGGCCTCGAACATCTCGATCGAGACGATGTGGTCGAATTCGCCGGCAACGTCGCGGTAGTCGCAGTATTGGATTGAAATCTGCCCCGCCAATCCCACCGAATCGACCCGCTCGCGGGCCAGACGCTGCTGCTCGTGCGAGATCGTTATCCCGGTTACCCGGCAGCCGCGGGTCCGGGCGGCATGGATCGCAAAGCCGCCCCAGCCGCAGCCGATTTCCAGCACGTGGTCGCCGGGCCCCAGTCCCAGACGCTGGCAAATGGCCTCGAATTTGCGGGTTTGACCGGCCGCCAGGTCGTCGCCGGGTTCGAAAATGGCGCACGAATAGGCCAGGGTGTCCGGGTCCAGGAACAGCCTGAAGAATTCATTGCCCAGGTCGTAGTGGGCGTGGATGTTCTTCTCGCTGCCGGCGCGCGAATTGGCCCGCCGGCGGTGCCGGGCCAGATCGATGAACCGCTGGCCCAGCGAAAGCGGTCCATCCAGCCGCATGGCGGCGGTGTTCTGCAAGGCCGCCGCGACCAGCCCGGGCAGATCGTCGGTCGACCAGTCCCCGTCCATGTAGGACTCGCCCGCCCCGGTCGTGCCCGCCTGGAGGATGCGCAGGAACGCCCGCCGCCGGTGAACGGTGATTGCGAACTCGCGACCATCGGCTGGCCCGAATCGGCGCCGGCTTCCATCGGGAAGCTCCAGCACCAGTTGCGAGCCCCGCCAGCGCGCCAGCGCCCGGCAAAGCAGCGATTGGGCCAGGGGTTCGAGCAGGTTCATGACTTGGGCTCGCGCAGATAGAGCGCTTTGAATTTCCCTTCCAGGTATTCGAGCAGCGGCGCGGCCGACAGCTCCTGACCGAGCACTTCCCGGGCCAGTTGGGTGGCGTTCCATTTTGAACCGTGGCGGTGGACGTGCTCACGCATCCAGGCCAGCAGCCCGGAGTATTCGCCGCGCCGGCATTCGGCCTCGATCGCGGGTTCGGATGAAAGCGCGGCTCGGTGCAGCTGGGCGGCCAGCAGGTTGCCGAGCGTATAGGTGGGGAAATATCCCATCGCGGCCTGCGACCAGTGGACGTCCTGCAGGCAGCCGCGGGCATCGTCCGGCGGGGCGACGCCCAGCAGCTCCAGCGACAGCTCGGCCCAGCGGTCGGGCACGTCGCCGACGTCCAGGCGGCCGGCGATCAGGTCCTGTTCGATCTCAAATCGGAGGATCACGTGCAGGTTGTAGTGCAGCTCGTCGGCCTCCACCCGGATGTGCCCGGCCCCCACGCGGTTCACGTCGCGGTAGAGACGGTCGGGGGTCACATCGTCGAACCGCCCCGGGAAATGCTCCCGCAGGTGCCCGAGCAAACGGTCGCTGTAGGGCCGGGACCGTCCGACCAGGTTCTCCCAGAGGCGCGATTGCGACTCGCAGACCACCAGCGATTCGCAGTCGGCCAGCGCGGTCCGCGACAGCGCCGCCGGGACCCCTTGTGAGTGCATGGCGTGGCCGGCCTCGTGAATGGATGCAAATAGGGCCATCCCCAGGTAGTCGTCCTCGGTCCGCAGGGTCACCCGGACATCGCCGGCCCCGACCGAGACCGCGAACGGGTGGACGGTGATGTCCTGGCGCCCGCGCCCGAAGTCGTAACCCAGTTCCTCGATCACCGCGCGCGTTAGCGCCACCTGGCGGTCGGGGTCGAAATCCCCGTGCAGCACCGTACGCGAATCGGGATTCAACCCGGGCCGGATGCGGTCAAGCAGCCCCGCCAGGCGCTGGCGCAACGGCGCGAACAGTTCATTGATGCGGGCGGTCGTCATGCCCGGCTCGTACAGATCGACCAGCGCGTCGTACGGATCATCCTCGTAACCCAGGTACTCGGCCTTGCGGCGCTGCAGTTCGATCAGGCGCTCAAGATTCGGGGCGAATGCGGCGAAATCGGATTCGGCCCGGGCGCGCCCCCAGACCCCGACCGATTCGGAGGCCGCGCGGGCCAGTTCGGCGACGAATTCGCCCGGCAGGCGCATGGCCTGCCGCCGACGACGACGGGCGACCCGGCAGGCGGCCGCCGATTCCTCGTCCGGCTCCTCGGCCCCGGCGGCCTGCAGCAGGGCGCCGTACTCGGGGTCGATAGTTCGCTCGTGGATCAGGCTTTCGATCGTGGCGATCTGGTGACCGCGGGCTTCGAGCCCGCCCGCCGGCATCTTGGTGCGCTGGTCCCAGTAAAGGAGCGAGAGAACGTACCCGAGGTCGGCCAGTTCGGCCGAGCGGGCGGCAAGATCCGGGGCGGCGGGATCGTGGGCCATGGTCAATCCAGGTGGGCAATTGGTGCAGGGGGCCGGGGGTCGGCGGCGACCGCCGGTCGCGCCGCCGCTTTTCATGGCAGGTAACCCATCGCGCGGCCGGCCCACCATTATCTTGGAATATGTGGGCCGGCACCATGGCCGGGCGATTTTGGAGGCGGCGCGCCAATGTTCCTCGGATTCAGGTTTCCCCGGCGCTGGTACCCCTACCGGTACCGGCCGGGCCAGTTGATGCCGGCGAAGATCATGCGGGAGGTGTTCGACTGGGCGGCCGCAGCCGGGTTTTCGGGGTGCGAACTCTCCACCGCCCACCAGGACTTTGCCGGGTTCTCCGACGGGCAATTGGACGCCGTGGCCGGACGAATGGCCGACGCCGGGATCGGGGCCGCGGCCTACAACCCGGGCGGTTTTCGACTGCACGACGCCGCGGGCGACGTCGGGACCCGGACGCGGATGCTGGTCGATGCGGCGCGGATCGCGGCCCGGCTGGGCGCGCCGACGATCAATCTGACCCTGCCCGGCCCCGGTACCGGCGGCGGATCGGCGTCCGTGCCCTCCGAGTACCTGGTGGGCGCGCGGCGACCGCTGGGCAGCGGGCGGGGGCGTCCGCCGGCGGAATCGACCCAATTGGCCCGGGCGCTGGGCGAGCTGGCCGACGCCTGCGCCGGCGCGGAGATAACCGTCGCGCTCGAGATCCACCAGAACTCCTACATCGAAGACTCGGATGCCGCGCTTGCGCTGCTCGAACAGATCGACCGCCCCAACGTCGGTTTGAACCCCGACCTGGGCAACATCCTCTGGGCGCGGGCGATTCCCTATGAAAGCAGCGAAGAGGCGATCGAGCGGCTGGCCCCGCACGCGGTTTACGTGCACATGAAGAACCTGCGCCGCGTGTTCGTGGCCGGGCTCGACCGGGCCGCGTTCGTGCGCACTTCGCTGCTGGAGCGCGGCGACATCGACTGGCGCTGGGCGATCAGGGCGCTTGAAGCCTCCGGTTACCGGGGATTCCTGACCTTTGAGGGCGACTATTCCGAGGGCTGGGACTTCCAGCGGGCAATGGAGCGCAACGCCGAGTACGTGAGCGGGCTGGTCGCCGGTTCAGGGGAGGCGCGGACGGACTGACCTCAGATGAGTTTGATCAGCTCCCGCACGCGTTCGAACTCGATAGCGGCCGGTCCGCCGGTCGACTCCACCGAGGCCGCCCCGGCCGCCGACCCCCAGCGGCAGGCCTCGTCCAGCGGCCGCCCGGCGTTGACCGCGGCCAGCAGGCCGCCGGCGAAGGCGTCGCCGGCCCCGATCGGATTGCGCGCCCTCACCGGCGCCGCCGCGATCGGCAGGGGATCGCGTTGCCCGGGCCGATAAAGATCGAGCCCTGCTGATCCGCGCTTGACCACGATGTGGCCCGCGCACGCCCCGCGCAGCCGGTGCATGCGCATCTCCGGCCGCTCGCCCAGGACCAGGCCCCACTCGTACCGCGAGCCGATCCACACGTCGACGGATCCATCCAGTTCGGCCAGCTCGTTGAAGTTGAGCATGTCGTCGCCGGCCTGCCCGATGTCGAGCGCGACCAGGCCGCCGTTGTCGTGGGCGGCCGCGGCCAGTTCGATCACCCCGGGCGTGATCGGGCGCGTGACCGAGAGATTGAGCCCGGAGAAGAGGATGTGCCCGCGGGCCCAGGCGCGCGGAATCGATTCAAGTTCGATGTGCTCGCCGGGATAGAAATAGGCCTGTCGCAGGCCGTCGACGGAATTGGCGATGACGTGGGTTCCGGTGGACCGGTTGGCGGTCGGGAGAAGTTCGACGCCTCCATCGGCGAAAGCCGACCGTAGGGTTCGCCCCAGCAGGTCGTTCCCGACCGGGCCGGCCAGCCGGGTGGGGCCGCAGAGCGCGGCGCAGGCGAGGGCGGCGTTGCCGGCGGTGCCGGCCGCGATCAGCTGTGCCGGCTCCCCGTGCCAGATGTCCGAACTTGCCGAAAACTCGGCTTCGGCGGTCGGAAACCGGTCCAGGCCGGTAATCGAGATGTCGCAGACCAGCGAACCGACACACAGGGCCGGTCTTGCGCTGGCGGGGTCCAGCATCGCGCCCGCGCCCTAGCGCACTCCGGGCACGGTCATCGGTGCCGGGTCCAGCGCCTGGTCCAGTTCGGCCTGGCTAAGGTCGGTCAGGCGACGGGCGACCCGGGGAATCGACTCGCCGGTACGCACCGCCTCCTTGGCGATCTCGGCCGCCCTGGCGTAGCCGATGCGCGGGGCCAGCGCGGTCGCCAGCATCGTATTGCGCTCCAGCCAGAAGGCCAGCATTTCCGCGTTTGCCTGGAGCCCGGCAACGCATCGGTCGGCGAACACGTCCGCTCCGTTGGCCAGGATCTGGATCGACTGGCAGAGATTGAACGCGATCACCGGCATCATCACGTTCAGTTCGAGCTGGCCGGCCGCCGCCGCGTGGGTGATCGTCTCGTCGTTGCCGTAGACCTGCAGGCAGATCATGTTCAGGCATTCGGCCATGACCGGATTTACCTTGCCCGGCATGATCGAGGAACCGGGCTGCACCGCCGGCAGACGCAGTTCGTCCAATCCGGTTCGAGGGCCGGACCCGAGCAGCCGGAAGTCGTTGGCGATCCGGGTCAGGTCGGTCGCCAGATCGCGCAGCGCTCCCGAAAGCCGGGCAAACCGGGACATCGACTGCATCGAATAAAAGAGATTCGCCGACGGATGCAGCTCCATGCCGGTGATTTCGGCGAGTTTGGCCACCACCGCCTGCTGGTAGCCGGATTCGGCGTTCAGGCCGCTGCCGACTGCGGTGCCCCCGATGCTCAATTCGGCCACCGCCCCAGCCGCCGCGGCTATCGCCGGTCGGTGCCGGCGGATCGCCTCGGCGTAGGCTCCGAATTCCTGGCCCAGGCGGATAGGAGTCGCATCCTGCAGATGGGTGCGTCCGGTCTTGATGTATTCGTCCCAGTCCCCCGCCCGTGCCGCCAGCTCGCCGGCCAGCTTGTCGAGCGCCCGGTCCAGGTCGGGCAGAAGCTCCAGCGCGGCCAGGGCGATGGCGGTGGGAATCACGTCGTTGGTGGACTGGGCCATGTTGACGTGATCGTTGGGGTGTACCGGCGCGTATTCGCCGCGCCGACCGCCAAGCAGTTCGTTGGCCCGGTTGGCCAGCACCTCGTTGGCGTTCATGTTGTGCGAAGTTCCCGCCCCGGCCTGGAAGACATCGACAACGAATTGGTCCAGGTGCAGCCCCTCCTCAAGCAATTCGTCGGCGGCGGCGGCGATCGCGTCCGCCAGGGGAGGCTCCAGCCGGCCGCTCTGGCGATGCACCAGCGCGGCAGCTTTTTTTATCGATACAGTCGCCCGCACGAACGCGGGGTGCGGCCCAAGGCCCGAGATCGGGAAATTTGACCGGGCTCGTTCGGTCTGGATGCCCCAGAGGGCCTGATCATTGACCGCCAGCTCGCCCAGTGGATCTTTTTCGGTTCGCATGTGTTTTTGCCAATCCGAGTCGACTGCTCAAATTTTGAGGATGGCAGACGCCGGCGGGGAAGTTATGCCGCATCCGGACCCGGGATGCCGGCGCGAACGATCAGACCGCCAGCCGAACCACCAGCGCTGAGACGAGGAAAAAGGCAATCGCGGCGGCCACCGTGAACCGGTAAAGGACCAGATCGAGACCGCGCCGGGTGGCCCGGAAACTGTCTGATTGGCCGAATGCCGAGCCAAGGCCGGTGCTGGAGTTCTGCATCAGCACGGCGCCGACCACGGACACGGCCAACAGGATCTGGGTTATCTGTAGGACAGATTCCAAGGTGCGATCTCGGTTTGTTGATGGGTGCGCATGGATTTTAGGCGGGTCGGCTGCGCAGCCAGCCGATGCCGTCGTAGATTGCGGCGGGGTCGCCGAACCCCCCGGCCTTGGTCACGATCGGAAGGCCGTCGCCGGCTCCGCCGGAGAGGACCGCGCCCGGAATGCCGGGTTGGATTTCACCCGCTATGGTGATCGAATCGGCGGCCAGGTGATCAATCGCGATCGCCGCGGTCTCGCCGCCGGTCAACACGAACCCGGTGCGCCCTCCGGCGGCCAGGGCCCCCGACACCGTCCCGATCCATTCGATGACCCGGGTGACAGTCGATTCATCGAGCGACATCCCGACGTGTCCGGGGTGGGCGATCCAGACCCCGGCGCGGTCAAGTTGGCGGCTGGCTTCCTCAAGGGCCTGGCGGGCGGCCCCCGACCGACCCAGGTCGGGTCGGAACGGCGTCTGACCCAATAGTTCGCCGGCAACATCGACCTGCCGCGCGGTTGCTTCGGTAAAGGATCCGGCGATTACGGCCACTCTTTCGCAAGCCGGTCGCGGTACCGGTACGATCCCCGCGCCGCGACCCAGTTCGAGGTGGTCGGCAAGGCCGGCCGATCCAGCCACCAGGCGATCCAGGCCGGCGATGGCGGCAGCGGCGGCGATGTTGGCCAGATCGGCGTCGCTGGCCGCGTCCGGCACTATCACCTGGTTGCCGGCCGAGACGCGTCGTTCCAATTCGCGGGCCAGATCGGCCGCCGCCAGCCGCACCGAATCGAGCGGGACTCCGGCGACCCGCAAGCGGCCGTTGCGGGCAATCGTTGCGACTATGTCGGCGCTTGCCGGGAAAGGGCTTGGCCCGCCACCCAGCTCGGTCGCCGCCGTTTCAACGCCGGCAACCAGCAACCGCC
>CAYXKQ010000026.1:0-14661 GCA_964465715.1 uncultured Chloroflexota bacterium | reverse complement strand
TTCGTCATGGTCGGGGTACTCGTCTTCTCCAAGGTCGTACCCATCATGCCGGCGGTTGACATCAAGGAAGGGATGATACTGGCCCGCAAAATCAAAATTGGCCGCGCCGAAGTGCCGGCCACCATCCGCGAATAAGGCAGGCAGGCATGGCTAAATCCGAACTGCTGGCGATCTACGACAGCGTCGATTCGGCTGCGGACGCGGTCGAGGGGCTGCGCGATGCCGGTTTTGCCGACACCGCCGTCGACGTCCTCTCCGGCGTTCCCTATCCCGAGGGCGCATTCGGCGAACCGCACATCAAGCACCGCCTCTACACCTTCCCCTTCGCCGGCGCCGCCTGCGGGTTCGCACTCGGCGTGGCCTGGCTGGTCGGGGCCCAGGTCACCCTGCCGCTGGTCACCGGCGGCAAGCCGATCGTCGCCCTGCCGGCGGTATTCCAGATCCTTTACGAGGGGACGATGATCGGGGCGGTCCTGTTCACCGTCCTGGGAGTCCTGTTCGAATCGCGCCTGCCGGATGGCATCAGCCTCTACGACGACCGCCTTGGCGACGGCTACATCGGTGTTTCGCTCAACGCCGATGACGACGAAATCGCGCGCGGCCGCGACGTGCTGGCCGGGGCCGGCGCGGTCGACATTCTCGATTCCGAGGGCAGCCTGCTCGAGGCCGCCCCCAGCGCGACCTAGATGATCCTGCGCCGAATCCTGGCCGCCCCGGCCCGCCTGGGGTTGCTCGCCGCCACCCTGGCGTCGCTGACGCTTGCCGGCTGCGAGGTTGGCGCATATCCGCTCGACATCTTCCCGGAAATGCACTACCAGGAGTCCTACCGGGTACAGGAACCCCCGTACGCGCCGATCCCAGAGGGCAGCGTTCCCACCGGCGGCGCCGAATACGTGATCGCCCAGGCCGAGATGACCAACCTGGCCAACCCGATCCGGCTTGATGCCGACTCGGTCCTTGCCGGCGAAGAGGTTTACGCGGTCAACTGCGCGATGTGCCACGGGGTCACCGCCGACGGCGTTTCCGAGCTGACTGGGCAGTTCTCGGTCGCCGGGGTGCGCCCACCGCCGTCCTTGCTGATCGGGACCGCAGCGGTGGTCAGCGACGGCTATCTGTACGGGGTACTCACCCACGGGCAGGCCAACATGCCCGCCTTCCAGAAACTGCTGACCCCGGAAGAACGTTGGCTGGTTATCAACTACGTTCGTTCGCTGCAGGAAACTCAATAACGTAGTCCCGAGTCTTCGGGCCCGCCGGCGCCTTCCTTTGGGGCGCCTGTAACAAAGGGGTCCCCATGCGCAGTTGCGACATCGCCATCATCGGTTCCGGCACCGCCGGTCTGGCTGCAGCCGTGTACGCCGCCCGGGCCAACATGTCGACGCTGGTTTTTACCGGCGAGGCATTCGGGGGCCAGATCGCGACCACCCACGACGTCGAGAACTACCCCGGCTTCGAGGACGGCATCACCGGTCCGGAACTTACCGAGCGGATGAGAGCCCAGGCCGAGCGGTTCGGAGCCGAGACGGTGTTCGATCACATCGAATCGCTCGATATTGAAGGTCCGCCGTTTACATTGAACGGCCGCGCCGACACTTATCAGGCCAAAGCGGTGGTGGCCGCCACCGGGGCGCGCGCCAAGACGCTGGGGGTCCCGGGCGAGCAGAAATTCTGGGGCCGAGGCGTCTCGACCTGCGCCACCTGCGATGCCGCGTTCTTCGCCGATGCCCCGACCGCGCTGGTCGGCGGCGGCGACAGCGCAATGCAGGAAGGCCTGTTTCTGGCCCGGTTCGCCTCCAAGGTGTATGTGATCCACCGTCGCGACCAACTGCGCGCCGGGGCAACGCTTGCCGATCGCGCGTTCGCCGAAGACAAGCTGGAATTTGTCTGGGACAGCGTGGTCGAGGAAATCGCCGGCGAAAACGTGGTCGAACACGTACGCGTGCGCAACCTCAAGAGCGGTGAAATCTCGGAGCTGCCGGTCGAGGGGTTCTTTATCTTCATCGGGCACGAACCCAACACCGAGCTTTACCGGGATAAGCTCGAGCTCAAACCCGGCGGTTACCTTAAGGCCGACGATCTCATGCACACCTCGGTGCCCGGGATATTTGCGGCCGGGGAAGTCCAGGACGACCACTTCCGGCAGGCCGTCACGTCAGCCGGCGAGGGCGTGAAGGCGGCGATGGAAGCCATTCACTTCGTCGAGAACCTGCCAAGTCCGGCCGCCAAGTCCGGGGTACTGGCCGGTTCCGGTTAGGTTCACTTTCCGGCCGCGCCGGCCGTGAATCGCCCCGCCCCACTGGGCCTGGCGCCCTCGTTCGGTTACGGCGACCGACTCGGCATCGCCACGGCGGGACACATCCGCGCCCATCTGCGAACCGGCGGGCCGATCCGGGCGATATTCGCCCAGCAATCGGTTCGCGAACTGGTGCGGACCCGACGCAGCTGCGCCGAGGTCGCCGAAGCGGCCCAGGCGGCGGTTGACGATTGCGGCTTCCCGCAATCCTGGGGGGCCGACGCCGACCACCTGAAAGAACCTGGCGACATCGACGCCTTCGTCGCCGCTGGCTACTCGTTTTTTACGATCGATCCGTCCGATCACGTCGTCGACGAAGCCGATTCGATGGACCAGGATCAGTTGCTTGCAGCATTCGCCCAGATCCGTGATGAGGTCACCTGGATCGACAAGTTCGAGGGCCTGGACGCCGACCTGGGCCAGGGTGTTCGGATAAGCATCGACCGGGTGAGTCTGGCCCGGTGTGCGGTCAAATACGGCCGGGCGGTGAATTTCAGCCTCGATATGGCCAGGGCCATAGACCGGTCCTGCAAGGCCGCGGGGCTCACCTACGAGATCGAGGTCAGCGTCGACGAGACCACCCGGCCGACGACCCTGGCCGAGCACTGGATCGTCGCCAGCCGACTCCTGGATTCAGGGGTCGCCCTGGCCTCCCTGGCGCCGCGCTATGTGGGCGGTTTTGAGAAGGGCATCGACTACATAGGCGATCCGCAGGACTTTGAACGCAACGCACTCGCCCACGCCCGTGTGGCCCGGGCGCTGGGCCCGTACAAACTCAGCCTGCATTCGGGCTCGGACAAACTTTCGATCTACCCGGGTTTTGCGCGCGCCACCGCGGGGGCTTTCCACGTCAAGACCGCCGGCACCAGCTACCTGGAGGCGTTGCGGGTTATCGCCGCGACCGACGCGGCCCTATTCGGCCAGATAATCGAGGCCGCGCGCCGGCATTTTGCGCGCGACCGCGACACCTACCATCTCTCCATCGATCTTGCCGATGCCCCGGCCCCGGGGCAGGTCAGCGGCGCCGAACTGGCCAGCGCCTATCTCGACCGTGACGCCGGCCGCCAGATCGCCCACGTCACGTTCGGATCGATCCTGACCGACCCCCGGCTCGGCCCGCAGGCAAAAGACCGGATCGAGTCGGACGTCGACCTTTACGCGGACTACCTCGAGCGCCATTTCAACCGGCACCTGGCCGCCCTCAACCCGTAAATTGGGCTGAAGCGGCAAAGGCTGCCGCCGACGCCGAAGGATCCTGTTGCGATGCGGACCGTGATACTGGCAGAGCCGGGCCGATTCGAGACCGCCAGCGCCCCGGAACCGGTCCCGGGGCCAGACCAGGCGCTGGTGCGCGTGCACCGCATTGGCGTGTGCGGGACCGACATCAAGGCCTACGCCGGCCTGCAACCGTTCTTCAGCTACCCGCGCATCCTCGGCCACGAGCTTGGGGTCGAGGTAATCTCAGCCCCGTCCGGCCAGGACCGGGTCAAGGTCGGGGACCGCTGCGCGGTGGAGCCCTATCTGGTTTGCGGGAAATGCCACGCGTGCCGGGTCGGACGCGCCAACTGCTGCGAGCAGCTACAGGTGCTGGGAGTTCACAGTGACGGCGGGATGCAGCCGCTGTTCTGCGTACCGGCGTCAACGCTCCATCCATCCGCCCGGCTCTCTTTCGACCAGTTGGCCCTGGTCGAGACCCTAGGAATTGGGGCCCATGCGGTCGAACGATCCGGAATCGGGCCGGGCCGACCGGCGCTGGTCGTTGGGGCCGGGCCGATAGGCCTGACGGTTGTGCAGTTCGCGCTGGCCGCCGAGGCCGAGGTCACGGTCCTTGAGCTTTCCCCGCAGCGACGCGAATTCGTCGCCCAGTTCGGCGTCCGCACCCTTTCGGAAGCCGATGGGGACTACTACGAATACGTATTCGACGCAACCGGCAACCGGTCGGCGATGGAGGCATCATTCGGCCTGGTCGGATCGGCCGGGACCCTGATCTTCGTGGGTTTGATTCAGGACCGGGTCAGCTTCGATGACGTTGAATTCCACCGCCGTGAGCTCAACGTCCTTGCCTCGCGCAACAGCTTCGGGCTTTTCCCGGAGATCATCAAATCCATCGAATCGGGCCGCATCGACACCCGCCCCTGGATCACCGCCCGAATGCCACTGGGCCAGGTGCCGGCCAGGTTCGCCGAGGTGACTAAAGACCCGACCCTGGTCAAGTCAATCATTGAGACTTCCGAGGATGACTTCTAGGAGACCGATTTCCGATGACCGGGCGATCAACCGGTTTCACGCCGGACATCCCTCCGATCGCGGGCAATAAGGCCGGAAATCGGCGGGGCCCGCGGGGGTGCCATGCCAGAAGGATGGGTTCTTCCCCGACTGTGCCGGCATTTACGCCGTCCTGATCAAGACCGGACGCTAACGAGACCTGCCCGGGGCCACCGTGTGCCCGCCGGTCGCGGCAGACGGCATCCCCCGGCGCTCGGCAATCACTACCTCGCAAGGGATTCGGCGCAGCGCATTCGGGCGTCAACGCCCCGGGCCAAGCAGATTCAGGGAAACGCCTCGTTCCTGCCGGCAATCCCGGCAAGATACTCGTCTTGCCCGGCCGACCGGACCATCGTTAGCGCCGGTCCGCGCGCCAGCCGGCGGTCTCGGCATTCGAATGCATGCGCCACTCGGTCATCGCCGCAACCAGGCGATCGCGTTCCGATCGGCAGGCCGGGTCCGCCCAGAGGTTCTCCAACTCGCCGGGGTCATTGACCAGGTCGAACAGCTGGCCGTGCGGCTGATCGATGAAGTGCACCAGCTTCCACTCGGGCGACCTGACCATAGTCATGTAGTCGGTGGTCAATCCGACCAGGTCCCAGCGACCCATTTCCGAATAGACGTAGCGGCGGCCGGCGAAGGACTCGCCCTCCAGCGCCGTCACGAGCGATCGTGCCTGCAGCGGCGCGGGCGGCTCCGCCCCGGCAATATCCAGGATTGTGGCCCCCAGATCGAACCACTCGATCTGCGCTCCGATCCGGTGCCCGCCGGCGTAGCGCCCGGGCGCCCAGACGATCGCCGGCACCCTGACCACCTGGTCGTACATGGTCCATTTCTGGGTGCTGAAGTGGTCGGTCAGGGTGTCCCCGTGGTCGGAGGTGAATATGATCACGCTGTTATCGAGCAATCCGCGCCGCGCCAGCGCGTCCCGGATCTCTCCGATCCAGGTGTCGATCATCGAAACGTTGGCCATGTAGAAGCGCCGCTGGCGCTGGCGCTGCTCCGGGGTCGGATTGGGCAGAAGCTTGGTCGAGTCGCCCGGCCGGACATCGTACTGGAAACGGGCCATGTCCCGAAACACCGGAGGCTGCGAGGCGCGTTCGCTTTCCTCCAGCGGCAGCAATTCAAACTCGGTGCCGGCATACCGCTCAATCCAATCCGGGGTCGGATCGTACGGCGGGTGCGGTCCTGGAAACCCGATCTCCAGGAACAGCGGTTCGGAGCGATCGTATCCGTCGATCCACTCCACCGCCATGCGTCCCAGGAAGTTGTCGGGGTGCATGTCGGGGTCCTTGTCCCAGACGAATGCCCCCAGCGCTGTGTCGAAGTCCGCTCGCGCGGCAAGGTCGCCGGGATGGTACTTGTCCATTCCGCGCGCCGCCAGCGCCTTGTCCCATTCGTCGCGGTAGCTTTCGGGCGTGGGGTAAGGGTGACCGCGCTGCTTGTTTTCGACATTGAACCGGTAGTCGAACTGGCCGGCAACGTCGAACGGCGTAAAGTGCATCTTCCCGATGCTGGCGGTAAAGTAACCGGCATCGGCAAGATTCGGCACCCAGGTCTGCGACCAAGGCTGCTCGTTGCGCAGCATCCCGCTTGAGTGCGGATAGAGGCCGCTGAAAAAGCTGCAGCGGGCCGGCCCGCAAGAAGGGGCATTGACGAAGCAATTGTCAAAAGAGACCCCTTCATCCACCAGGCGGTCGAGGTTCGGGGTCTGGAGTTTGGGAAAGCCAAGCGCCCCGATGGTGTCGTAACGCTGCTGGTCGGTAATGATCAGGACGATATTGGGTCGGTCTGGCATTGATTGGTTCTCGGGCAAGTCTGGGAGTCGGGAAAAGTCGAGGAAACGTGGTGGCGGGCAGTCAGCGCCAGGCGTCGGCCCGGGGGCTTGACCGGTAGCTTGATTCGACCAGCCAGTCGCCGAGCACGCCAAGCAGCTCCGTTCGCTTGCGGAGGTGGCCGGGATCATCCCAGAGATTGAACAGTTCCTGGGGATCCTGGTTCAGATCAAAAAGCTGGCCGCGGTCGTCGCCCAGGAAATGCACAAGCTTGTAGTCCTTGGACCGGACCATCGTCATGTGTTCGCAGTAAAGGCCCATGACGTCCTCGCGGCCGTGCTCGGAAAAGACGAACTCGCGGCCTTTGAATTCGCGTCCCTCGAGCGCCGGCAGCAGGGAGTCGGCTTCCGATCCGGGCAGCGACTCGGCCCCGGCGATTTCCAGGACGGTGGCTCCCAGGTCGAACCACTGCACCTGCTCGGCGATACGTCGTCCGCCGCCGTAGCGGCCGGGCGCCCAGACGATCGCCGGGACCCTGACCACCTGGTCGTACATCGTCCATTTCTGCGAACAGAAATGATCGGTCAACGCATCGCCGTGGTCGGAAGTGAATACGATCACGGTGTCCTCGAGCAATCCGCGGCGTTCCAACGAAGCGCGAATCCTGCCGATCCAGGCGTCGACCATAGATACGTTGGCCATGTAGAACCGGCGCTGCCGCTGGCGGTGCGACTCGTTGGGAAAGGTAACAAACTGGATTGAATCGTGCGCCACCTGGGTGTTGTGCTCGGCCATTTCGATCAGGGTGCGCGGATGCTGGATGTATTCCTTGATCTGCAGGGGCAGGAGGTCGAATTCAGTGTCGGCGTAAAGGTCCAGCCATTCCGGGGTCGGGTCGTAGGGTGGATGCGGTCCGGGGAAGCCAACACACAAAAAGAAGGGATCCTCCCCGGTGTGGTTATCGATCCAGCTGACGGCGTTTCGGCCCAGGAAATTGTCGGGATGCATGTCCGGGTCCTTTTCCCAGACGAACGCGCCCAGCGAGATCCAGTAGTCGGAGCGTTTTTCCAGGTCCTCGCGCTGGTACTTGGTCATCCCACGCCGCTCAAGTTCCTTGTCCCACTCGTCCTTGTAGGCCCGCCATTGCCGGAAGCGCTGTTTGTTCTCAACGTTGAAACGGTAATCGTAGCCGCCCTGGGCATCGTAGGGCGTAAAGTGCATCTTGCCGACATTGGCGGTGTGGTATCCGGCCCGGCCGAGGTTCCCCACCCAGGTCTGCTGCCAGGGATCGCCGTTCTTCATGTTTCCGGACGTGTGCGGCCAGTATCCGCTGAACATCGCCCCGCGCGCCGGACCGCAGGCCGGCGCGTTCACGAAGCAATTGTCAAAGGAGATTCCCTCGCGCACGAGGCGGTCCAGGTTGGGCGTGATGGGGCCGTCGAACCCCAGCGCCGCGATGGTGTCGTAGCGCTGCTGGTCGGTGATGATCAGGACGATATTGGGCTTGCTTGGCATACAGTGGGTGCTCGACACGGATACGGTTCTCTCTAATGCCAATTGTCAGTTTGATGGATCGGACCAGAATCGGCAATTTGAGATGGGCTGTCGCGGTTTCGCCGGCCGGCCGGGACAATGCCGATCAACGGGGAGCCCTCGCAATTCCATGCAATCCGGTCCGGGCCGTCGCAACCAGTCAGATACTCCTCGCCATCGCTGCGTAGCCGCACCGACAGCCGCGCGGCCACCTGGCGCGGTCGCGGCCGCATTCAACGCGCTCGGTTAAATCGAATTCGGATGCATTTCATGATTCGCCGCGCCGGTCCGGCGCCCTGCGCCGGTCTGGCCCACCGGCAAAGCGAGCACGATTCTTGGCCGCAAGCCTTGCCGGGGAGCTCTTAGGAAACCTCCCCGTCCCCGACCGGGTCGACCTTGGAAACGAGAGCATTCGGGAATCGCCCGCCCGGGAAGCGCTTTTGGAGCAATCGGCGCGCATGCAGCGGGTAGCCGGGCGGTCACCCGCCCGGGTCCGAGTTTTCGCAAGCACCGGCAACAGTCCGTATCCGCCCCTCAGCCTGCACGACTCTCCCTATGGAAAGATCTGCCAATTTGAACAACCGATCGAGCCCGCCCGTCAAAGCAAATGGATCCTGCGATCCCGATATCGGTTCACCCACCCTGGCGTTTCGACCCCAGTCGAGCGGAGTCGGAGTCGAATCGCCGAGGGCAATCGGGACGAACGAGCGGCGCTCTCTAACTCCGAGCAGTGCAACCACCCCCGGAGAGGATCCCCTGCCGAGACCTCCCCCTGCGCAAAAGTCGGCGGATTGATCGCCGCCGCGCAGTCTAATCCGATTGCACCGAACCGGGAGATCGGCGGCCAGTTGCGGGAGATACACGTTGAAGGAACGGTCGTTTAGCCAGGAGCCGTTTTTGTTACATGGCGCCGAAATCGCCGGCACTCCCGCATAAGCTCCGCGCGTAATCGATAATGGCTCAATCTCATGGGCTGAAATTGGACGCTGACGGGCCGCGAGGTCCGGCCAGCGACCAAGAGCTGACAAACAACATCTTTAGCAATGAAGGGATGCACATGGGAATTCGAACCAGAATCTTAGCTGGCCTCCTGATGGTCCTGGCGATGGCCGTTCTGGTGGCCTGCGACCTGGAACTCGGTGGCGGTGACGAGGAAGAGGCCCGCGGCAGCACCCTCGACGAGATCATCGACCGCGGCAATCTGGTCTGCGGAATCAAGGCCGACACGCCCGGATTCGGCGTCTTGAATCCTGACGGCACGGCCGTGGGCAATGACGTGGAGTACTGCCGCGCGCTTGCCGCCGCGGTATTTGGCAACGCCAACCAGGTCGAATATATCGAAGCTACGTCGGCCAACCGCTTCGAGTTGCTGGCAGCCAAGGAAATCGATGTTCTTATCCGAACCACGACCTGGACCGCCAGTCGTGACGCCGACCTTGAAGTGGCCTACGCGCCGACGACCTTCTATGACGGAGCCGGCATCATGGTCAAGGCCGAAGCGGGACTCTCCACGGACAACGAACTCGGCGGAGCAACGATCTGCATCCTGGACGGAACTTCCACCCAGGGCGCGGTCTCTGACTACTTCGCCGAACAAGGCCTGAGCTACGAAGAGTTGACCTTCCAGGCCAACCCTGAACTGCGGGCCGCCTTCATCAGCGATCAGTGCGACGCATGGTCTTCGGACAAGTCGCAGCTTGGTGGGCACCAGTTCACCCTGACCGCCGACGGCGTCAACGCAGTGGTCCTGCCCGAAACGCTCTCCAAGGAGCCGCTCGGACCGAGCGTCCGTGACTACGACTCCGAGTGGGAAGACGTGGTCCGCTGGGTCGTTAACGGCATGATCATCGCCGAAGAGCAAGGCGTCACCTCGCAGAACGTCAGCCAGATGGCCGCCGCTCCGCCCAACAACACCGTCGCCCGCCTGCTGGGCGTTGGATTCGACGGCGGCGCAGCCCCCAACCTGGGAATCGGTCACGGCAAGATCCCGATCACTTTCATGCAGTCGGTGATTGCACAGGTCGGGAACTACGGCGAAGCTTACGCCCGAACCCTTGAGCAGGTCGGACTCACCCGCGCCGGGTCGCTGAACGACTCGTACGTTAACGGTGGCCTGATCTACTCGCCGCCAATGCGGTAAATCCAGACTCTGATCTGAAACAATGGACGGGTGGGTGTCCCCCACCCGTCCATTTCCTTTTTGAGCGCGCGGTTACCTAATTGAAGCAGTCCCTGGGCGAACTCTGGTATCGGCAGCGTTCGCGCTATCTGCTGGTCAATACGGTCGTAGGGGTGACGGCCGCCGCCGTCGCGCTCTACTTCGCCTATTCAATCGCCACCAATTTCTTTGATTTCGACTTCCTGTTCGGACCGTACGGAAGCCCCGACCGCACCTCGATAGTCCCCTTCCTGAACGTTGAAGCCAGCGACCCGCGCTGGCTGGGGATGGTCAAGGGCGCCGGCAACACCATATCGGTGGTCCTGTTTGCGATCGCCGCTTCCTCTCTCCTTGGGCTCCTGGTCGGCGTCGCCCGGCTCTCGGCCAATCCGCTGGTTAACAAGATGGGCCTCGTTTACGTCGAGCTATTCCGCAACCTGCCGCTTCTTCTGATCATGTTCTTCTTCGCCTTCGCCGCCTTCCGGGCCCTGCCGCGAATCGAGGAGGAGCTGGGCGTGGGCGGCCTGCTGTACATATCCAACCGCGGCATCGCCATACCGTGGCTGCAGACCGACAACCAGTTCTGGTGGGTCTGGCTGCTGGCGGTCGTGGTGGCCGCAATCATTGGCTGGCAGGTCCGCAAGCGACGCGACCGGCGCGAGGATGAAACCGGCGAGGTGCTGCGACCCAACAGCTGGGGGCTGGGGCTGTTCGCCGGTATCGCCCTGGTCGCTTACCTTGGCCTGCTGATGCCGATCCGCCCCGACCTGCCCAGCGTCACCGTGTCCGAAGCGGGATTCTTCGGCTACACCGGCGGCAACCTGCTCGGTCTGGGCTACATCAGCGCCCTCATATCACTGACCCTTTACTTCAGCGCGTTCATCGCCGAAATAGTCCGAGGGTCCATCCAGGCGGTGCATCACGGACAGACCGAAGCCTCGGCCTCGCTGGGCCTGACCGCCTACCAGCGGTTCACGCTGATCATTCTGCCGCAGGCCCTGCGGATCATGATCCCGGCCCTGAACAACGAGTTTCAGAACGCCAACAAGGACTCCACCCTGGCGCACGCGATCGCCTATGGCGAGATCGTTCTGATCTCGAACCGGATCGTCAATAACTCCGGCAACCTGCTCCAAACCTACGCGTTCATCTTCGTCGTATTCGTCACCACCAATCTGATCATCTCGTTCATCATGAACACGATCAACCGCAACGTGCAGATCAAATGACGCGCGACCTTCCGATTCAGACATCGATCGCCCGCGGTCTGCGCTGGTCGCGTGAGAACCTGTTCAGTTCGCGCGGCAATTCGCTCCTGACGATCGCCGCCCTGCTCGTTGCGGCGGTGCTCGGGTTCGTGGTGCTCAGGTTCGTGCTTTTTGACGCCAACTGGGGCCTGGTGGCGATAAACCGCAAGCTCTTCTTCGTCGGCAGCTACCCGGCAGACGAGGCCTACCGCATCTGGATCGTGGTTTTCTTCGGCGCCGCGCTGGCGTCGCTCACCTACGGCGTCTGGGTCGGACGCCTGCGCTCGTACCTGCTCACGATCGGGATCGTGGCGGTCATCATCCTCACTTTCGGCCTGGGGCTCGAGTACGACATTCAGGAGTTCCAGTTCACCGATACGATCGAATCGGGCGGGCAGGTCACGGTCGTAAGTGGGATCGACCGCCAGCTGATCCAATCCGGCGGCTGGGCGCCGGGCTGGCTTTATGCGCTCTCGTTCGGCCTGGCGGTTCCCTACGGCGGACCCTGGCTGCTCCTGGCCGGGGTGTTTGCGGTCCTGGCCGGCGGCGCGTTTGTTGGCCGCGAACTCGCCCGCTGGCGCGAAAGCCCGATCCTGCGCCAGGCATTCGGCGCCGCCTGGGTCCTGCTAATCCCCCTGGTTGTGATCCTGCAGATCGGCATCTCCACCCTGCACTGGGAGAGTGTGCTGCTGGACTTCGTGATATTTGCAGTCGGCGGATTCTTCTCCTTCGTAATCGGGATCTTCCTGGCCCTGGGCCGGTTTTCCCCCTACCGGGCGATTCGCATCGCATCGATCGGCTACATCGAGACCGTGCGCGCCGCCCCGTTGCTGGTATGGCTGCTTTTTGCAACGTTCCTCCAGGACGAACTCGGGCCGATCGGCGAAGCGTTCTCGAGCATCGACCTGGTATTCAGGGTCATGTTTGTATTCGCGTTCTTTGGCGGGGCCTATATCGCCGAGGTCGTGCGCGGTGGGCTGCAGTCGATTCCGCGCGGGCAGTTCGAGGCCGCCGACGCGATCGGCCTGAACGCAACCCAGATGTACGCGTTCGTAATCCTGCCGCAGGCGATCAAGGCGGTAATCCCAGCCATCATCGGCCGGTTCATCGCGCTTTGGAAAGACACCGCCCTGCTGGCGGCGATCTCGCTGGTGAACACCCTGGAGAAGGCCAAGAAGGTCCTGGCCGGCCAGTCCGACATCGCCGAGGGGGCGTTTTTCGAGGTCTACCTGATCGTTGCACTCATTTACTGGGTCGTCTCCTACCTGCTTTCGCGGCTGGGCAACGCCGCCGAATCGCGCCTGGGCGAGACCCCGCGCCAAGCCCGCTAACCGGAGGGACTCATGTCGCATCAACTCGGAGAAGAAATCGTCCGCCTGGAGGGTGTGGTCAAGCGCTTCGGGGACTTTACCGCCTTGAACGGGGTCGATGTTTCGATCCGCGAACGCGAGGTCGTGGTAATCATCGGCCCATCGGGTTCGGGCAAGTCGACGCTGCTGCGGACCATCAACCAGCTGGAGCGCCATGACGAAGGACGGATCGTCGTCGACGGGACTGAACTTACCGACGACGCGCGCACGCTGACCAAAATTCGAACCGAGACCGGTATGGTGTTCCAGTCCTTCAACCTGTTCCCCCACCTGACCGTGCTGCGCAACATCACCCTGGCGCCGCAGAAGGTCCGGCACATGCCGCAGCGCGAGGCCGAGGACCTGGCGCGCAGTCTTCTGGAACGGGTCGGCATCCCCGAGCAGGCCGAAAAATTCCCCGGACAGCTCTCCGGCGGACAGCAGCAGCGGGTGGCCATCGCCCGCGCACTGGCCATGAACCCGAAGGTCATGATGTTCGATGAACCGACCTCGGCGCTCGACCCGGAGATGATCAACGAGGTATTGAGGGCGATGGAAGAGCTCTCCGAATCGGGCATGACGATGATCTGTGTCACTCACGAGATGGGGTTCGCCCGCAACGTCGCCGACCGGGTCATCTTCATGGACGAGGGCGAAATCGTGGAAATGGGGACCGCCGAGCAATTCTTCAACAATCCGCGCCGCCGCCGCACCAAGCTCTTCCTCGACCAGATCCTGACCCACTAGGAACCGGGCATTCGCCCGCAGCCCGAGCCCGCGCCCGGACAGCGACTCGATGCTGCCAAAATCGGGTGGGGCAAGCGCCCGTCTGCGGGTAGCCGTTAAAGCGGGCGAGCCGGATTCGGCAGATTTCCTGAGAGAAGCGACCGCTTAGACCGTGCCGTGGTGGGGGTGGATTACGCTTGGCGGCCTGCTGCTGATCGCAGAGCTGGTCGGTGGCGGCGCGCTTTATCTGCTCTTTGTGGGTATTGCGGCCATTCTGGTCGGAATCCTGGTGGTGCTTTTCAGCGACCTGCCGCTCTGGGCCCACTGGCCCATATTTGCGGTCCTGGCGCTGGGGCTGTTGGCCGGCCTGCGCCGCCATGCGCACGCGCGGATCAACCGCAGCGGCGGATTTGAGTCCATCACCGGGGAATGGGCCCTCGTCATCGATGAGATCGCCCCGTCCGGTTTCGGCCAGGCGAATCTGCACGGAGCCAAATGGGAGGCCCGGAACCTTGGTTCGAGCACCCTGACCGACGGACAGCGAGCACGGGTCGAGCGGGTCGACGGACTTACTTTGCATCTTCGCGCCGAAGAAGAAATCATCCCCTAGGGAGCCAACGCAGATGGAAATCTTACCGATCGCGGTATTCGTGCTGCTGGCAGTCGTGGTGATCATCGTGATCGCCAAAACCGCCATCATCGTCCCCCAGCAGTCGGCCTACGTGATTGAAATGCTGGGCCGTTACCGCACGACCTATCAGGCCGGCTTCTACGTCCTGATCCCTTTCATCCAGCGGGTCGCCTACAAGCACTCGCTGAAAGAAGAAGCGGTCGACATCCCCGAACAGATCTGCATCACCCGCGACAACGTCCAGGTCGGGGTTGACGGGGTCATTTACATGCAGGTCCTCGATGCCCGCCTGGCCTCATACGGAATCACAAACTTCCGCTTCGCGATCTCGCAGCTTGCCCAGACCACCCTCCGCAGCGAGGTTGGGAAACTGGACCTTGACCGCACGTTCGAGGAACGAGCCGCGATTAACGCCTCGGTAGTCGCCGAACTGGACAAGGCCTCCGACGCCTGGGGCGTAAAGGTGTTGCGCTATGAGATCCGCAATATCAATCCGCCCGCCGACGTGCTCGGGGCGATGGAGAAACAAATGCGCGCCGAGCGTGAAAAACGCGCCACGGTGCTCAATTCCGAAGGTGAACGCGATGCGGTCATCAACAACGCCGAGGGCGCCAAGCAGCGGGTCGTTCTCGAGTCTGAAGCCGCCCGCCAGCAGCAAATCAACGAGGCCGAGGGTGAAGCCCA
>CAYXKQ010000025.1:10145-14683 GCA_964465715.1 uncultured Chloroflexota bacterium | reverse complement strand
CGAGTCCCGCAATTACCGCATCAACGCCTGGATGGTTGCCATTTCAATGGCTTGCGCGCTATTGACGTTCGGATACATCTACTCGCTCAATCTCGATCCGGCCGGCCCGTTGACGCGATTGGCCGACGAGCTCGGCTACGCGTTCGAGCCGCTGGTCGACAGCGGCCCCGGTGCGGAGGTTTCGGCACCGCTCCTGACCGGAAGGTCACTGACTGATGCCCGCAGCGCGATCGATGCGCTGGGCCTGGCGCTGGTGGTTGAGCCCGTGGCCGACCAGGGCGCCGAACCGAACCGGGTTCTCGGTCAGGACCCGGCCGCCGGAGCCCTGCTGGCCCCGGGCGAGAGCGTTCTGGTGCGGGTCGCCTCCGGAGCCGAAAGCGTCGTGCTTGGATCGGTGATCGGCCAGAACGTCGAAGCGGCGCAGAGCCAGCTTACCGATGCCGGGTACGTGGCTGAAACCGTTCCCATCCACCACCCCGAACTCCCGGTCGGGGTGGTATCTGAACAATTTCCCGAGCCGGGCGCCGAAATCGAACCCGGCGCGCGCGTCACCCTTACGTACAACGCCGGACTGCGCCTGCAGGCCGTGCCCGACCTGGCCGGACTCGACGTGGCGCTGGCGCTCCGGCGCGCGGCCGCGTACGGGTTTGAGGCCGTCGCCGACGGCGAAGGCTATGTCTCCGGTCTACCGCTGGGGATCGTGCTGGATCAGTCGCCGGCCCCCGGGACGGTGTTGCCGGTTGGCGAGCAACTCGTGCTTCGCGCCAATCGGCAGCCCATGGTGGAGGTCCCGGACCTGGTGGATCTGCCGCTCGAGCGGGCGCGCGAAGTCGGCCGGGCGGCCGGGATCGCAATCGAACGCATCGTCAGCCCGGAACCGCTTCCCGACCGCGAACTGGTGGTCCGCGCCCAGTCGGTGGCGGCCGGACGCAGCGTGACTCTGGGCACGGGCGTGCTGCTGGTCGTGGGCTACCGCGCCGAGGGTTGATTTTGCGAATCTGTTTTTGCGGGTGGGCCCGCAACCCGCGCGGGCACATCCGATTGCTGGCGCCGGTCGCACTGCTGGCCATCGCGATGCTGCTAGTGATGCCGCACCCGGCGGCGGCGCTCTCCACCGGTTGCCTACCTTCCCTGGATTACGGCGTCGCTAACGAGCACTTCTTTGCCCAGACTGGATCGGACAGCGGATTGGGTTTTTACGTCCGCGACGATGCCGACGCCAGGTTCCTGAGCGCCTTCCGCGCCGGCGGCGGCGAGCACGCGCTCGGATATCCGGTCTCGCGGCGATTCCTGCGGGACGGGTTTATCTACCAGGCATTCCAGAAGGCGATCCTGCAGTGGCCGGTCGGCGGCGATCGGGCCAACTTCGCCAACACCGTTGACTGGCTGGGCCGGATCGGGGCCGATGCCGACCTTTACGCCCAGCGTCAGGTGCCGTTCTATTTCCCGCTTGCCGCCGACCGCGGACTGGACCCGGCCGATCCCGAGGACTTTGCCCACATCGTCCAGAATCACCTGCAACTTCTGGCCGTGGACGAAGAGATCAGGGAATTCTTCCTCGCCGAACCGCGCTGGCTCGAACTTTACGGACTCCCGGTCAGTTACGAGGACTTCGGTCCCGTGCGCGTATTGCGCAGCCAACGGCAGATCATCCAGGTATGGAACGTGCCCGGGATTGGCGGCCCGGTGGGACGGGCGGTCCTGGCCAACACCGGTGACATCGCCAAGGAGTTCGGACTGTTGCCCGAGTCGGCGGCGGTGCCGGCTTCGCCGCCGGCGCGCGCCGGCGAGGTCCTGCACGCCACCGCCCTGCCGACCCGGGCGGGATCGCCGGCGCTGGTGGAATTCAGCGGCACCGCTTCGCAGGTTCGCGCAACCGAAGGCCCGACGGTTTCATATTGCATCGGAGCGTTCCAGCAACTGCTGGTCCCAATCCCGGTGGACCAGGAGTCAGGGGCGCTGACCCTGGAGCTTGAGACCATCGGGGCCGGACCGGTATTGAATGGGTCGGTGCAGGTTGAGGTCGAGGAACTGGAATTTGAGAGCTACGAGCTGGTGGGGGTGACCGGCGATCTCGAAGTGCTGTTCGACCCCGAAAAGGAGGCCGCCGACAAATCGGCGCTGAAACGTGTCACCGCTCCGGTTTCGCTGCGGCCGCTGCTGTCAGAGCCGTTCCAAACCCCTGTGCCTGGGACGGTGACTTCTGGGTTCGGCGATCGGCGCATGGTCCCCCTCCGCGAAGCGCCGCTTGTGCACCTCGGCATCGATTACGCAGGAGATTTGGGCGATCCGATCCGGGCGCCGGCTCCGGGTACCGTGGTCGGCACGTTGGACCTGGTGATTTACGGCCGCACCGTGGTAATTGATCACGGTCTGGGCGTGTATTCGGTGCTGGCCCACCTGGAGGAATACTCGGTCGAGTCTGGCGACCGGGTGTCGGTCGGCGATGAGGTCGGCACCATAGGATCCACGGGTCGCTCGACCGGACCCCATCTGCATTGGGAGATCCACGTCTTCGGAATCCCGGTGGACCCGCATTCGTTCGTGGCCCCCGAATCGCTCAAATTCGGCGTTCCGCTCGCCGACCGGGACCCGGATCCAGATCCGGAAGAGGAGCCGATGGAGCCGCAGCCGCCCTCCGCGGTGGGATAGCGGTGGCAGAGTCAACCGGCCCCGTTCCGAGCGCCGTGGCGCTCGAATTGCCGGCCGTGCTGGCGACGCTGGCCGAGCACTGTGGATTCGGTGGCTCGACCGCGCTGGCCCTGGAACTTGAGCCGGCCAGGTCCACCGAAGCCGTTGAATCCCTCCAGAGAGAGACTGTCGAGGCGCTCGCCGCACTTGCCAAGCTGCCCGGGTTGGCCTGCAGCGGCCCCGAAGAAATCGGACCGATCCTGGAGCGCGCCAAGGTCGGCGCGGTCCTTGACCAGTCCGAATTGCTGCAGCTGCGCGGTTCGATTTCCGCATTCCACCGTTTCGGCCGGGCGCTGGCGGAATGCGACCAGGCGCCGGGCCTGGCACGGCGTGCCGGTCGCATCGACCCGCTGCAGCCGCTGGCCGGGGCAATCGATCGGGTTGTCGACCAGCATGGCCGGGTCCGCGACCAGGCATCCGACGAACTGGCCCGTCTGCGCGCCCAGATCCGAAGGCGACGGGCGGAAATTGAAGAGCGGTTCGGCAAGTTGGTCGCCCGCCTGGGGCCGCAGGGAGTGCTGACGGAGGCGATATTTACGGTTCGCGGCGGCCGTTACGTGATCCCGGTGCGGCGTGAATCGCAGCGCCAGATGCCGGGTGTGGTGCACGATCTATCGGGCAGCGGGGCAACCGCCTACGTGGAACCGTTGGAGATGGTGGAGAACAACAATCAACTGCGCTCCCTGCTGGCGGGCGCCCGCAGCGAGGAGCGGCGGGTGCTGGCCGGACTCTCGGAAACGGTGCGCGAGTGCGCCGACGCGCTGGCTGCAAACTGGCAGCGGGCCAGCGCGTTGGACCTGATCCTGGCCCGGGGCAAACTCTCGCTGCAGCAGGAGGCGGTCAGACCGACCATCGCCAATTCCAACCGGTTCGACCTGAAATCCGCCCGCCACCCCCTGCTGGGGGATGACGCGGTGCCGATTGACGTTCATCTTGGAGGGCGGGCGGGTTTTCGCGCGCTGATCATCACGGGTTCCAACGCCGGCGGCAAAACGGTCGCGCTCAAGACCGTCGGCCTGCTCCACCTCATGGCCGCCTGCGGTCTACAGGTGCCGGCCGCGCGCGGTACCGAGGTGGCCGTATTCGACCGCGTCTTCGCCGACATAGGGGACCAGCAGAGCATCACCCAGAACCTGAGCACCTTCAGTTCACACATGCAAAACCTGGCCGCGGCGCTGCGCGCGGCCGGGCCGCAATCGCTGGTCCTGGCCGACGAAATTGGCGCCGGCACCGACCCGGCCGAGGGGGCCGCGCTGGCTGCGGCGATCATCGATGAGCTCACCGGACGTGGCACCGCGGTCGTGGCCACGACCCACTTCGGCGATTTGAAGCACTTCGCCATCTCGCACTCACGCTCGCAGACGGCGAGCGTGGAATTCGACCCCGAGACCCTTTTGCCCATGTACCGTCTGCACATCGGGGTGGCCGGTTCATCGCACGCGCTGGAAATCGCCCGGCGCAGCGGCATACCCGCAAGCGTCTGCGATATGGCCCGCTCGGGAATCGCGGCGGAGCAGCGCGACCTGGAGGGGCTACTTTCCGACATGCGCCGGCAGCGTGAGGAGTCAGCGGTGGCTCGCTCCGAGGCGGACGCGGCCCGACGCGAAGCGCAGTCGCAATTGGCGGGCACCGAGCGCGAGATCGCCGAACGCCAGCGCCGATTCGAAGACGAACTGAGTCGCCAGCGGGCCGCCTCGCGGCGTCTGCTCAGGGAAATGGAGGCGCTGGCCCGGCGCCAGGCCCGGGCGGCGGCCGGTGGCAACCTCGATTCGGTCCGCGGCATCGCCCGCGAAGGACGCGCGCGGCAGCGCGAGCACGACGAGGTATCCGCCCCGGCGCTGCCTGAA
>CAYXKQ010000025.1:1990-10045 GCA_964465715.1 uncultured Chloroflexota bacterium | reverse complement strand
TACCGGGTCGACCTGCACGGGACCTTTCCCGATAACGCCGGCGCCGAGGTCGACCGCCATCTGGATCGCGCGATCGCCATGAACCGCGCAAGCGTGGTTCTGGTCCACGGACTTGGCTCGGGCTCCCTGCGCGACGCGGTGCGGGCTCACTTGCGCGGCCACCCGCTGGTCAGGGATTACGCGATGGGACCGCCGTCGGAGGGCGGGGACGGAGTGACCGTCGTCGATCTGCGCTGAGCGACCGGCCCGGCAAACGGTCTGGTTCCGGACCTTGTCCGGGGCTTACTGCCGGAGTACCTGGTAATCGACCTGGCGCCGGCGCGCCAGCGGTCCCAGGCGGCCGAGGAATTTGCGCAGTGATCGGTGCGAACTAATCAGGACCCCGATCCCGATCCCCATCCCCAGCACGAAGGCCAGTTCGAGGATGCTTGCGGCCGGTTTCTGACGTGCCAATTCGCTGCCTCCACGGTCGTTCGCCGAGATTGCCACCTGCCGAATTTTAAGACTGACCCAAGCGGTAGTGCTGCTTCGGCTGATGCCTCACACCAGGTGCAAAAGCGTGCGTGCATCACCCCAGAGTTCGTCGATTCCGTAATAGCGGCGCGGTTCGAGCAGGAACAGGTGCACGATAAGGTCGCCGCAGTCGACCAAGACCCAACCGTCGTCGGCGCGACCTTCCACCCGCGGACGGATCCCCTTGGGCGCCAGGTCGCAGCACGTATCGACCAGCCCCCGCATGTGGAGCCTGGTATTGGCCGTCGCCAGAACGAAATAATCGGCGATCGGCGAAATCGGGGCGATTTCCATCAACCGTACGTCGTCGGCGGACTTGGCCGCCAACTCCCGGGCCAGCTCGTGGGCCAGGCGGCGGATCGCATCGCCCTCGGAGCCATCTGGAACCGATTCGGTCAACGGGTGCGGCCCATCACCGGCATTCGGGGCGCGGATAGAGCCGGTGGCGCCGGATGTATCCGGCGACCGCGGCGGGTACGAATTCATCGATCGCATCGCCGGCGGCCAGGGTCGAGCGCACCAGGGTCGAGGAGATCGGCGGGGTGTCGGCCAGGATGTGTCGCAATTCTCCGCAGTGTTGCTTTATCCACTCCGGTATCTTGACCTGCCGGCGGCCGCCGCGGGCCACCGCCAGGATCTGGGCCCGGGCCAGGATCCCGGGGACATCGCGCCACTGGGAGAGTTCGGGCAGGAGATCGGTGCCGATCACCAGGGCCAGGCGTTGGCCGGGATGAATCTGGGCCAGGCGGGCCAGCGTGTCCACGGTGTAGGCGCGCCCCTGGTGGACTTCGAGGTCGCAGACCTCGAACCGTTCGTCGGCACCGGCGGCCAGGCGGCACATGTCAAGGCGCCGCTCCGGGGTCGCCGCCGGGACCGCGCGCAGCGGGGCTTGAGCCGCCGGCACCAGCAGAACCCGTTCGACCAATCCGGCGTCCAGGCATACCCGGGCCAGCGCCAGGTGGCCGTTGTGGATGGGATCGAATGAGCCGCCGATTATTCCCAGCGGCGTCGGTTCGGCCAATTTGCCTCCTGGATTTGTCAGGCGCGGGCGCCGAGATTCTTTAAAAGGTGTATCATTTTCGGAGCCGACGGGACGATTTTCACGCCCGGGCGGCCTCCTGGGCGGTGCCACAGCCAGTCCTTTTGCGACGATTGACCTGCGCCGTAGTTCTTTACCCTTACCAGGCATTTCGCCAGCCCATCCGTTGCGGCGGCCAAAACCCTTGGCACGCGACCACCGCCGGGTGAGATAGCGCGTTTGCCGAGCAAGCTGGAGTATTCCAAGTGAGCGGACGCCGAAGACCCTACCGTGACCGCGGCCGGGGCGGCAATTGGGGTGCTGCCGTGCGCAGCATCGACATGGAAACCATCAACGGCGCCCCCGAGCTGTTGGGCATTTTTTCGACCCGAGACTTCATGGCCCGCGATTTCGACGAATTGCGGACGCTGGCCGAAGGCCTTGGAGTTGAAGAAAACGGAGACCCGGAGCCGATCGACAAGCGTTCACTGGTCGACCTGATCATCGCCAAGAGCGACGAGACCCTGGCCAACTCGCTCGTGCACGGTGTCCTTGAGATAACCCAGGAAGGGTTCGGGGTCCTGCGCGGTAACCAGCGCTGGCTTCCCGACTCGTCCGACATATACGTATCGCAGGCCCAGATCCGGCGCACCGGAATGCGAACCGGCGATTTCGTCACCGGCCAGGTCCGACGGCCCAAGGACAACGAAAAGTACCGTGGCCTGGTACGCGTGGTGGCGATCAACAACGCCGACCCCAAACAGGCACCGCGGCGGCCGCGGTTCCGCAACCTGGTCCCGATTTTTCCCACCGACCAGATCCAGCTCGAGCACGAGCGCGCCGACCTGACCACTCGCGTCATCGACCTGGTAGCACCCATCGGCCGCGGCCAACGTGGCCTGATCGTCTCGCCGCCAAAGGCCGGCAAGACGGAAGTGATGAAGCGGATTGCCAAGGCCGTCAGCACCAACTACGATGATTTGCAGCTGCTGGTGGCCCTGATCGGCGAGCGCCCCGAGGAAGTCACCGACTGGCAGCGCAACGTCAAGGCCGAAGTAATCAGTTCGACGTTCGACGAGCACCCCGACAGCCACTGCCGGGTTGCCGAACTGACCATGCAGCGCGCCCGTCGACTGGTTGAGAACGGCGCCAACGTGGTCCTGTTTCTGGACTCGATAACGCGGCTGGCGCGGGCTTACAACCTGCAAGTTCCTTCTTCCGGCAAGACCCTGTCGGGGGGCGTGGATCCGGCCGCGTTGGTTCCGCCGAAGACGTTCTTCGGTTCCGGCCGCAACATCGAACACGGCGGTTCGCTGACCGTTCTGGCCTCGTGCCTCATAGACACCGGATCCCGCATGGACGAGGTCATCTACGAGGAATTCAAAGGCACCGGCAACTGGGAATTGATCCTGAACCGGCGGCTGGCCGAACGGGGCACGTTCCCCTCCGTGGATGTGATTAAATCTGGTACCCGCCGCATCGAGCTGCTGCTCGACGAGGACAAGACCCGGATGAGTTGGTTGCTGCGCAGGATGCTGATCGCGGTTGGCGATGAGGACGCGATCGAACTCATGCTCGACCAGCTAAAGAAGTCCCGGGACAATGCCGATTTCATGAGCACAATTCAGAAGCAGTCGCTATGAAAGTGATACTCCTTACCGACGTTGAGAACCTTGGCAAGGTCGGCGAAATCACCGAAGTTGCGTCCGGTTACGCCCGCAATCACCTGATCCCCAAGCAACTGGCCCGCCCGGCAACCCCCGGGGTGTTGCGAGACCAGCGCACGCGGCATGCGATCGCCAGTCACCGCGCCCAGCAGGAGATGGCCAAGGCCCAGGAATTGGCTTCCAAGCTGCAGGGCGCATCGGTGATCATTCCGGCCCGGGTCGGCTCCGAAGGCCGCATTCATGGCCGGATCACCAATCAACAGGTCGCCGACGCGTTGGACGAACAGATCGGTATCGAAATCGACCGCCACCGGATCACGATCCACGATCCGATCCGGTCGCTGGGGATTTACACGCTTCCTGTCCGGGTCGTCTCCGGCTTGGAGGCCTCGATAACCGTCGAGGTGATGGACCTCGACGAGCTGGCCGCCGAAGCCGAAGCCCTGGCCCGCGAGCAGCTCAAGCAGCAACAGGCGGCGTCGAGCGAGTGACCGCGGCCGCGCCCCAGCCGGCGCCGGCCATGGCAAGCATCCGGCGCATTCCGGAGGCGCCGCAATGAGCACCAACGACCTGCGTGTTCCTCCGCATAGCGAGGATGCCGAACGCTCGGTGCTGGGCTCGCTCCTGCTTGATCCGCAGGGCATCACCAAGATCGCCGATTTCCTGTCCGAGTCGGACTTTTACCGGCAACCGCACCGGCTGATCTACCGGGCGATCGAGAACCTGGCGGCGCGCAACCAGCCGGCTGATCTGATGCTCGTCATCGACGAACTCGAGCGGGCCGAAAACCTTGATGCGGTTGGTGGCGCCGGGTACCTGGGGCTTCTGGGGCATGAAGTCCCAACTTCGGTCAACGTCCGCTATTACGCCGAAATCGTCAAGCGAAACGCCACCCTCCGCCAGGTTATCGACGGCGCCCAGGCCCTGTCCGACCTCGCCTACGCCCGCGGCGCCGACTCCGACGCGGTGGTCGCCCGCGCCCAGGAACTGCTGTTTCAATTGGCCGCCAACACCGATTCGGGCAATTACCAGCACGTCCGCGATCTGCTGGGCCCATTCGTCGACGACCTGTTGATGCGGCGCCAGGAGGGCCATCTGCTGGCCGGGGTACACACCGGGTTCACCCGCCTGGATGAGATTCTGGGCGGATTCCAGGCGTCCGACCTGATCACGGTCGCAGCCCGTACCGGGATAGGCAAAACTTCGTTCCTGCTAAACATCGCCTGGCGTGCGGCCGGCCTGCACGATGTGCCGGTTGCCGTATTCACGCTGGAGGTATCGCCCAAGCAGTTGACGCAGCGGCTGCTCAGCATGCAGACCCGGATCGATTCGACCAAGCTGCGCGATGCCGACCTGACTGATGAAGAGTTCGGAATCGTGGGTATTGAGGCCGGAAACCTAAGTGAAGTCCCCATCTACCTCGATGACACACCGGCGCTGACCGAACTGCAGTTGCGGTCCAAGGCCCGCCGCCTGAAACTGGACCACCACATCGGCCTGGTGATCATCGACTACCTGCAATTGATGCGGCCGCACCGCGAACAGGAAAACCGCGTCCAGCAGATTTCGCAGATCACGCGGGCGCTAAAGCAACTGGCGCGCGAACTCGACGTGCCGGTCATCGCCGGGGCTCAGCTTTCGCGTGCGATTGAAATGCGGACCCAGCAGCGCCCGCGGCTGTCCGACCTGCGCGAAAGCGGCTCGATTGAGCAGGACTCGGACGTGGTCATATTCCTTTACCCGGAAGGTGGCGACCTGCCGCACAGCGGACCGGTAGAACTGACTATCGAGGTGGCCAAGCACCGCCATGGCCAGACCGGAATCGTGGATGCGATCTTCGTGCGCGAATTCGGCCACTTCCTGGCCCGTGAACGCGCCCCGCAGTACTAGAACGGCTATTTGGCGGCGGGGCAACTCCGGCCAACCGCATTGGAGAATCTTGACGACGGCTCCGGCCGCTGGAAACCTGCTCCGCGACCTGATCGCCCGCCGCAACCAATATGCTGAATAAATTAACCGGCCTGCTGCGCGACAGCCCGGCGAGGACCATGCGCCGCCACGCCCGCCTGGTCGAGCGTGTTAACGCCCTGTCCGACGAGTTCCGTCGCCTCGACGACGCCGGCCTGGCCGGCGTTACCGGGCGGCTGCGCGAGCAGCTGCAACAGGGGCGCTCGCTTGAGGACCTGCGCGCCGAGGCGTTCGCCGCGGTCCGCGAATCGACCGAGCGCACGATCGGCGATCGCCAGTTCGACGTCCAGATAGTCGGCGCCGCGGTCCTGCACGAGGGCGCGGTGGCGGAAATGAAGACCGGCGAGGGCAAGACTTACGTGGCCCCGCTGGCGGCATATTTGAATGCGCTGCCCGGCCATGGGGTGCATGTGGTCACCGTGAACGACTATCTGGCCCGGCGCGACCGTGACTGGATGGGTCCGGTCCTGGAGCGCCTGGGAATGACGGTCGGGGTTATCGGCGCCGACATGGAAGTCGGACTCCGCCGCCAGGCCTACGCCAGCGACGTCACCTACGGGACCAACAACGAGATTGGATTCGACTACCTGCGCGACAACATGGTCCAGCGGCTCGAGGACCGGGTCCAGCGCGGACTGAATTTCGCCATCGTGGACGAAGTCGACAACATCCTGATCGACGAAGCGCGGACCCCCTTGATCATTTCCGGGCAGATCGCCGAGTCGACCGCCCTCTATCAGAACTTCGCCGCGATCGTGAGCCCGTTTCGGGAAGACCGCGACTACGAGATCGACCACAAGCAGCGGGCCGTTTACCCGACCGACGAGGCCATTGACAAGGTCGAACGGCGCCTGCGCATCAAGAACATCTACGCCGAGGGCAACTACCAGCTCCTGCATTACCTCCAACAGGCGCTCCGCGCCAAGGCCCTCTATCACCGCGGACGCGATTACGTGCTCTACCGCGACGGCGCGGTGGTCGACGCCCGCGACGTCCGGGCCGACATCGTCATAGTCGACGAATTCACCGGGCGGCTGATGCACGGCCGCCGGTTCGGAGAGGGACTTCACCAGGCGATAGAGGCAAAGGAGCAGGTGCAGATCCAGGCCGAGACCCGCACCATGGCCACGATCACCTTCCAGAACCTGTTCCGGGCCTACGCAAAGCTGGCCGGCATGACCGGTACCGCCAAGACCGAAGAAGAAGAACTGCACAAGATCTACGGTCTGCGGGTGCGCGAGATTCCCACCAATGCCCCGATGGTCCGGCGCGACCACACCGATCTGGTGTACAAGACCAAGGCCGCCAAGAACCGGGCCGTGGTCGCCGAGATCGCCCGGTTGAACCAGCAAGATCGCCCGGTCCTGGTCGGGACGACATCGATCGAGTCCTCGGAGCATCTGGGCCGGTTGCTGCGCGTCGAAAAAATCCCCCACCAGTTGCTCAACGCCCGTTTCCACGCCCAGGAAGCCGAAATCGTGGCCGAGGCCGGCCAGCCGGGGGCGGTCACCATCGCCACCAACATGGCCGGCCGTGGCACCGACATAAAACTCGGACCCGGCGTCACCGATCTGGGCGGACTGTTCGTGCTCGGTACCGAGCGCCACGAGTCAAGGCGGATCGATAACCAGCTGCGCGGCCGTTCCGGGCGCCAGGGCGACCCCGGCGAATCACGCTTCTACGTTTCGCTGGAGGACGACCTCATGCTCAGGTTCCGCTCCGACCGGGTCGCCGGGGTGATGGAGCGACTGGGCATTTCCGAGGACGTGCCGATCGAGAACAAGATCATCACGCGGTCGATCGAGTCGGCGCAGAGCCGGGTGGAATCGCAGAACTTTGACATCCGGCGGCACGTGGTCGAGTTCGACGACGTGATCAACCGTCAGCGCCAGGTCGTATACCGTCAGCGCGGCGGCTACCTTGACCGGGATTTGGACCCCGATGCCCATATACGCGCGATGCTCACCGACGAAATCGCCGAACTGGTCGAGAGTCACGAACTGGACGCCGAATCCGACCCGGACGACATCGCCGCCGCGGCGCGCAATCTGACGATCCTGCTCAATCTGCCCGAACCCTTTGAGTGGGACAATCTCGTCGACAAGGACCGGTCCGTGATCACGTCGGCTTTCGAGTCGGCGGCCGATGCGGCCCGCCGGGTCAAGATCTCCGAGATCGACCCCCAGCTGCTGCCGCCGGCGCTGCGCTGGATCATGGTCCAGACCCTGGACCTGCTCTGGGTGGAGCACCTGACCGGGATAGAGGAGTTACGCCAGGGAATCGGCCTGGTCTCGATCGGCCAGCAGAATCCGCTGGTGGAGTTCCGGCGCCATGCGTTCACGATGTTCGGGCAGATGCAGGACACCCTGCGGCGGGAGAGCCTGCAGCGGTTCTTCCGGCTGCAACCGGCGGCACAGGTGGCACGCGAGAGTGTGTTGACCAACCAGGCGCTCAAGACCGGTCGGGCGGTCGCCCCGGCCGACCGCGCCAAGGCCCCAGCGCGTCGTCCCGGCCCCAATCGCTCGCAGCGCCGGGCGGCCCGGCGGCGGGCCCGCCGCCGGTCCCAGGCCCGTGCCTGAATGCCGGTGTCCTTGGGCGCCGATTCCGGGCCGGCCGGCATAGTCCCGATCAGAACAATCGCGGTGAGGTAACCGATGGCAGATTCCGAGATCGCAAAACGCGCCCAGAAGTTGATGGCGGACATTCGCCAGCTACGGGGGCGTCTTTGACCATCCCGGCAAGCTAGACCGGGCCAATGAACTGGAGGCGCTTTCCGGCGCCGACGGATTCTGGAGCGATCCGCAGGCGGCGGCAGCGACGATGCGCGAGATTTCTCGCCTGCGCGCCGAGCTCGATTCATGGCAGCAGCTGGAGGGAGATATCGCCGAC
>CAYXKQ010000025.1:0-1980 GCA_964465715.1 uncultured Chloroflexota bacterium | reverse complement strand
AGATGGCTGAACTATCCGAAGGCGATGCCGATCTTGAATCCGAACTCGAATCGGCGTTGCGGCGGCTGACCGAAACGCTTGCCCGCAGGCGCTTCGAATTGGCCATGTCCGGAGAGCATGATCCCTCGAACGCGCTGCTTTCGATCAACCCTGGTGCCGGCGGTACCGAGTCGCAGGACTGGGCTGACATGCTGCTGCGGATGTACCTGCGCTGGGGGGAGCGACGCGGCTATCAGGTCGACGTGCTGGACTTGTTGCCGGCCGAGGAAGCCGGAATCAAGTCGGTCACGGTGCGGCTGGCCGGCCGCCTGGCCTACGGATACTTAAAGTCCGAGCACGGCGTTCACCGGTTGGTGCGAATTTCGCCGTTCGATTCGGGGGCGCGCCGCCACACTTCGTTCGCCCGGGTCGAAATCCTGCCCGAACTCGGTGCCGAGGGCGATCTGCAAGTCCCGCGCGAGGAAGTCCGGATCGATACGTACCGGGCGGGCGGCGCCGGCGGACAGCACGTGAACAAGACCGACTCGGCCGTCCGGTTAACGCACATTCCGACGGGCATAACCGCTACCTGCCAGAATTCGCGTTCGCAGATCAAGAACCGCGAAACCGCCTGGAAGCTGCTGGCGGCCAGGCTGCTGCGCCAGCGCGAGGCCGAACGTGAAGCGGAGCGAGCCAAACTGGCCGGCCAACCGCTGAACGCCGATTTCGGTAACCAGATCAGGTCCTATGTGCTTCACCCTTACCGTTCGGTAAAGGACCTGCGTTCGGGATTTGAGACCAGCGATGCTGCCGGAGTGCTGGACGGTGACCTGGACGGCCTGATCGACTCCTACCTTGGCACGATCAGCGCGTCCACCAATTGAGCGCCCCGGCCTTTGCCTGATCGGCATCAACGAAACTTGAATTGCGGGCGCCGCCATCCCAGTTCGGACCCGATTGCGGGCGACGGCCGCTAGCCTCCGGGAACCCCAATCTTGAAAACAGCCATGCCTCGCATCAGGTCAGGACGGCGCGTTCTGGGCGCGTTGTTGCTGGCTACCTTGGTCCTGGCAGCGGCCGGCCACCTTACCGGGGCGCGGGCGGCATCCCCGGAAGTTGAGATAAACCCCGTGGTCGTGCGCGAATTCCCGCAGATCGCCGACAACGTGGTGGAAATCTACGCCGAAGTCCCCTGGACCGGAGAGGATCCCCGGGAAACCGCAATCCTCCTGGAACTGCCCGAACGCGGGTGGACGCACATCGAGTTCGTCGAAAGCGTGCGCTACGGGGACCGCGTCGCCGCGCTCTTCGAACTGGACTTGTTGGGCCGGCTGGTTACCGGGATCGAATTTCAATATCAGTGGCGGTTCACCGACTCTGACGGCACCAATCACCTCACCCCCTGGCGCCGGGTGTTGACGATCGACCCGAGTCGCCCCTGGCGAGTGGAATCCGAACCCGACATCAGGGTGTTCTGGTACGATGCCGAGCCCGCATTCGGATCGCGCGCGCTGGCCGATTCGATGATCGCTATCGAGTTGGTGGAAGAGAGCCTCGGGCTCGATTTCCAGCGCCAGCTCAAGGTCGTAATCTATCCGACCTTCGATGAACTTTACAGGGCCCTGGGCATCGCCGGCGAGTCCCGCATAAAGGGCGTCTGGCGCGCCGGATACGAATTGATCATGCTGCAGTCGGACCCGGGCGATGAGACCCTGGCCGGCGTGCTCACGCACGAGTTCGCCCATGCCGTCCTCGACCAGAATCTGCGCAATCCGTGGCGCGACCTGCCGACCTGGGTCCACGAGGGAGTCGCCACCTGGGTGCAGGCGAAAGCCGATGACAACCTGCCGTACGATCGCCTGCTGGCTGCCGCCCATCGCGAGGGCCGGCTGAGATCGCTGCGCGGCCTGCAGGGTTATCTGCCGATTGACCGCGAAGGCGCCTCGCTGATCTACGCCCAGAGCTATTCGATGGTCAAGTACCTGGTGGACCTGTACGGCA
>CAYXKQ010000024.1:0-14814 GCA_964465715.1 uncultured Chloroflexota bacterium | reverse complement strand
CAACGACGCCGAATTCGAACGCATGACCATCAATTCAGTGGTCGACGAGCGGACCCTGCGCGAACTGTATCTGCCGCCGTTCGAGGCCGCCGTCAAGGAAGCCGGCATCTGGGGCGTGATGACCGCTTACAACAAGCTCAACGGGACCGCCTGCACCGCCAACGAGTGGCTGCTGGCCGACCTTTTGAAGGGCGAATGGGGTTTTGACGGGATCGTGATGACCGACTGGTTTTCGTTCGTCGATACGGTCGAGTCATCGCGCGCCGGTTTGGATGTCGAAATGCCCGGGCCGGCCCGCATGTACGGACCGGCGCTGGCCGCAGCGGTGGAGGACGGCCGCGCGGCCGCACAGAATCTAGACGAACACGCGGACCGGATCCTGAAATTGATCGACCGCGTCGGCGGGTTCGGCACCGATTCGACCGGCGAGGAGCAGGAAGTGGACCTGCCCGAGCACCGCGCGCTGCTGCGCGAGGCCGCGGCCCGTTCAATGGTGCTGCTGAAGAACCGGGCCGGGTTGCTCCCGCTGGAGGGCGCAACGAAAGTCGCCCTCATCGGGCACAACGCCGGCCGCCTGCAGCTCTACGGCGGCGGATCGGCGCAGCTCCGGCCCCACTACCGGCTGGACCTTCAGGAATCAATGCGGAAGGCGGTGGGCCCGGAGGTTTCGGTCGAGTTTGCGCCCGGGACCCACGTGGGCAAGTTCCTGCCGCTGCTGGAAGGTCCAAATCTGCGTCAGCCCAACGGCCTGCCCGGTCTTCGGATCGAAATCCTGGGAGCCGACGGCGGCGTCATCAGGACCCAGTCTTCGGCGCAATCGGAGGTCTTTGTCGTGACCGCCTCCGGCGAGGGCGGGTCCGGGGTGCGGGCCATCGGGTCCTTCGACGTGTCCGAACCCGGAACATATCAGTTCTCGCTGGCCCAGGCCGGCGGGGCCCGCCTCCTGGTCAACGACGAAGTGCTCGTCGATGGCGTCGCCGATCCGCTTGGGCCGGGCGAGACCTTCATGGGATTCGGCAGCATCGAAGAGCGCGTCGCGGTCGACCTGGCTCCGGGCAAGCATTCCCTGCGGATCGAATTGGAGGGTGGCGCCGGGGCAGGCGGCCTGCTCCAGGCGGCGCGGGTCGGCTTCCTGCCGCCACAGCCCGGCGACTTGCTCTCGGAAGCCGTCGCCCTGGCTCGCGACAGCGACGTGGCGGTCGTGGTCGTCGGGACCAACGAGGACTACGAGACCGAAGGCCGCGATCGCCCCGACATGGCCCTGCCCGACGGGCAAGACCTGCTGGTCCGGGAAGTTTGCCGGGCCAACCCGAACACGGTGGTGGTGATCAATGCCGCATCGCCGGTGGACATGGAATGGGATGAGGACGCGGCCGCGGTGCTGCAGTGCTGGTTCGGTGGCCAGGAGCTTGCCAACGCCCTGGCCGACGTGCTGACCGGAGCCTCCGAGCCCGGCGGCCGCCTGCCGACCAGTATTCCGCTGCGCCTGGAGCATTCACCCGCCTACGGCAATTTTCCGGGCGAGGCCGGTCATGTCCGCTACGGGGAGGGCCTGCTGATGGGCTACCGGCACTTTGACACCCGCGACCTGCCGGTCCGCTACCGATTCGGACACGGTCTGTCCTATACCAGCTTCGCGCTGGCCGAACCGCAGATCACCCGGCGCGGCAGTGGCGGCGAACTCCAGCTGGCGGTCAAGGTCACCAACACCGGGACGCGAACCGGTTCCGCGGTCGTGCAGGCTTACGTCGAACCCCCGGCCGGGCCGCTTTTCAGGCCGCGCCGCGAATTGCGCGCCTTCGACCGGGTCGACCTCGAAGCCGGCGACACCGGCACCGCGGTCCTGGAATTTGACGATCGCTCGTTCTCCTACTGGGACCCGACAGAGAATGCCTGGCGCCTGCACGGTGGGAAACACATCATCCAACTGAGCGTGAGCGTATCGGCCAAGTGACCGACTCAGCCGGCGGAGGGCGGATTCCGCATCCGGATTCGGGTCCGGGGGTTGGCGCCTTCTTCGCACCGGGAGGTGCGATCTCCCGGACCCTGGGCGGGGCGTACGAACCGCGCCCCGGCCAGGCCCGGATGGCCGAGGCGGTTTCCGACGCCATCGCCGGAGAAAACATATTGCTGGTGGAGGCCGGAACCGGTACCGGCAAGACCTTCGCTTACATCGCCCCCGGCCTGATGGCCGGCAAGCGCATGGTGATCGCGACCGGAACCCGCGCCCTGCAGGACCAGTTGGTGGGCAAGGATCTTCCCCAGATCACGACCGCCCTGGGACTGTCAGGCCTTTCGGTGGTGAACCTGAAAGGCGCCGGCAATTACCTTTGCAAGTTCAAATTCGGACAGCTCCGCAGCGGTCAGCTGGAACTTGAGATTGGCTCCGGCCGACCACATGCCCGACTGCTGGGGCAGATCGGGGAATGGTCGGATGCGACCACGACCGGTGACTTCGCCGAGCTGACCGGCATAAGCCCCGATGATCCGTTGCTCTCATCGATCGACGGTTCGGGCGACATGTGCCATGGTCAACGCTGCGAACTCTACTCCGAGTGCCACGTGACCAGGGTGCGCCGGCAGGCCGCCGAAGCCGATGTGATCGTGACCAATCAGGCGCTTTACCTGGCCGGCATCGCGCCCCAGCCCGGCGCCGAGCCGCTGCTGCCGGAACATGACCTGGCGGTCATCGACGAAGCCCACCAGTTGGAGGGATTTGCCTCGAGCGCGTATTCGATCGAGATCTCGCGCTCGCGTTGGCGACGAATCGCCCGCAACCTGCGGGCCGCGAGTCAATTGGCCGGCACCCGGATTCCGGCCGGAGGGGGCCTGGACGACGCCGCCGACCCGTTCTTCCGGCGGCTGGAGCGCTACGTGCGCGAGGTCGCCGGAGGCACGGATGACGGACCCTACCGGCGACGGGTGGTAATCGATTCGGGCGCCCACGACAGCTTCATCGAGTTCATATCCAACGACGCCGCCGGCCTGATCAGCCGGATCGATGCGGTGATACGAACGCTGGAGGAACGAATCGAGACGGAAAACCCGCAGTTTGACCCGCTGATACCGGTGGCCTCGAACCTGCTCGCCCAGCACGAGGAACTTATGCGCCTACTGGAAGATCCGGACCCGGCCTGGGTGATGCACCTGCAGCCCGACCGCCAGGGCAATTACGGACTTGTCTCGACTCCCCTGGCGGTCGGGCCGATCCTTGCCGAGCAGATGTTTAGCCCGACCAGGCCCGCGGCCGCGGTAACCCTCACGTCGGCCACCCTGGCGACCGGCCACGGATTCGGGTTCGTGCGCGGCCAACTGGGAATCTCGGAGGCCGACGAGGTCGTGATCGAGAGTCCGTTTGACCACGAACGGGCGGCGCTTTTGTACGTTCCCCGGGATCTTCCCCCGCCGTCCAGCGCCGACGAAGGCAGCGCTCTGACCCCAATCGTGGACAAGATCGTGGACCTTATTGGTGCATGCGACGGAGGCGTATTCGTGCTGTGCACCAGCCGCCGGCGCATGCTCCAGTACCGCGACCTGGTCGCCGAACGCTCGGCCGGGCGCACCCTCCTCCTGCAGGGGCGGGCATCTCCGGCCGCGTTGATCAGCCGGTTCCGCCGCGAACAGAACGCGGTCCTTTTCGCCACCAAGAGCTTCTGGCAGGGCGTAGACGTTCCCGGGCGCGCGCTATCGATGGTGATCATCGACCGTCTGCCGTTTCCCTCGCCTGGCGATCCGGTTTTTTCGGCGCGCTGCCGGGCCATCGACGCCGAGGGTCGGTCATCATTCATGGCCCTCTCGCTGCCATTGGCGGCGATGGACCTGAAGCAGGGATTCGGGCGACTCATCCGCAGCCGCCGGGATCGAGGAGTGCTGGCCCTCCTCGAAGACCGGATCATGACCCGGCGCTACGGCCGGTTCTTACTTGGCGCCCTGCCGCCGGTTCCCCTCACTCGGGATATCAGCCGGGTGCGCGCGCACCTGACCGCAACACCGGGTCAGCCGGAGGTGGAGGATTCGGCCGGGGCGTAGTCGGCGATCTTGCCGGTGAAGCGACATTTCGGGAATCCGCTGCAGCCCACGAAATCCCCGTAGCGACCTTTCCTGACGCTGAGGTCCTTCCCGCAGTCCGGACACTCACCCACGACCACTCCACCCGCCTTCTTCCGGACGGGGTTTTTGGCTGGCTTGGAAGGGGCAGCCTTGGCCGATCCCTTGCGGGGGTCCTGCCAGGTCGAATACTCGCAGCCCGGGTACCGTTCGCAGCCGTAGAAGATTCGGCCGCGGCGAGTCTTCTTGACCACCAGTTGCCCGTCGCCGCAGTCCGGGCACTGCACTCCGGTCGGCTCGGTGATCTGGCGCGTGTACCGGCAATCGGGGTAGCCCTCGCAACCGATGAACCGGCCGAAACGGCCTTGTTTGTAGACCAGACCCGAATCGCAGTCCGGGCAGGATTCGCCGACCGCGGTAGATTCCTCGCCGTTGCTGGAGTCATCTTCCAGATTGCGGGTGTAACGGCATTCGGGGAATCCCGAGCAGCCGATGAAGAGGCCATTGCGGCCCAGTCGCTTGACCAGCTTCAGCGAACAGCGCGGGCAATCCTCTTCCAGCAGCTCGTCGGCAACCGGTTTCTTCAGGTTCTCCCAGGCATTGGCAAGGTCCCGGTCCAGGCGCTCCCAGAACGCGCCGGTGGCGTCGACCCAGCCCAGCTCGCCGCTCGCCACCCGGTCCAGCTCGGTTTCCATCCGGGCGGTGAACGCAACGTCGACGATATCGGCGAAGAATTCGGCCATCGCATCGGTTACGAATTCGCCAACCTGGGTCGGCTCCAGGACCCGGCGCTGACTGGTCACGTATTGACGGTCCTTGAGCGTCCGGATGATCGCCGCATAGGTGCTGGGGCGCCCGATACCCTCGTCCTCAAGGACCTTGATCAGGCCGGCTTCGCTGTAGCGCGACGGCGGCTCGGAAACGTGCTTTTGCGATTCGATCTGCAGCAGTTCGATCGGATCGCCGACCGCCCGGGCGGTCAGGAAATCGAAGCGGGCCGATTCCTCGGCGCTGATGTTCGGACCGTAGCTGGCCACCTGCAGACACCCCGGATCGACCACCCGTGAGGCGGTGACCCTGAACACGTGCTCGGATCCGGGTTCAGATGCCACGTCGAGGGCCATCCGGCGCGCGGTGCCGGGCACCATCTGACTGGCCACGAACTGACGCCAGATCAGGTCGTAGAGCCGGCGCTGATCCCTGTCCAGGGCCTCGCCGAGCACCGCCGGCGAAAGACCGACCTCGGTGGGCCGGATCGCCTCGTGGGCCTCCTGGGCGTTGCGGGTGCGGGTCTTGTAGAAGTTGGGTTTTGAGGGCAGGAATTCCTCACCGAGTTCGGATCGGACATAGCCGCGCACCGCGTCCAGGGCCTGGCCGGAGACGCTTACCGAGTCGGTTCGCATATAGGTGATGAGGCCGATCTGGCCGCGCCCCGGGACCCGGATGCCTTCGTAAAGCCGCTGGGCTATGCGCATCGTCTGCGAGGGTGACAGCCGCAATCGGTTCGAGGCCGCGCGCTGCAGACTGGCGGTGGTAAACGGCGCCTGGGGACGCAGGCGCCGGTCGTTCTGGCGCCGGTCGATGACCTGGTAGTCAGCCTGGCCCAGTGGGTCGACCAGCGCTTTTGCGGCTTCGGAATCAAGCTTCAGTTCCTTGCCATCCCGGTGCAATCGGGCCGTGAACGCTGCCACGCCGGTCCCGGGATCGCCGAACTGGCCGTCGACCGTCCACCATTCCTCGGGCACGAACTCGCGCCGCTGGCGTTCGCGGTCGACCACGATCCGCAGCGCCACGCTCTGGACCCGGCCGGCCGAGGTTCCGCCCGGAATCCGGCGCCGCAGGATTGGCGAGATCTTAAAGCCCACCAGACGGTCCAGCACGCGGCGCGCCTGCTGGGCCTCGACCAGCCGGTCGTCGACCGGCTCCGGGGAATTCAGCGCGTCCTTGACCGCCGACTTGGTGATTTCGTGGAACCTGACCCGGCTGGTCTTTTTCTCGTCAAGGTCGGCCGCCGCCATTAGGTGCCAGGCAATGGCCTCGCCCTCGCGGTCGGGGTCGGTGGCCAGCAGCACCGAGTCCGAGGCCGCCGCCGCCTTGCGGATCTGGGTCACGGTCTTCTGCTTGTCGCGCGGGACCACATAGGTCGGGACGAAACCGTTCTCGATGTCCACGCCCAGTTTGCCCTTGGGCAGGTCGCGGATGTGCCCCACCGAGGCCAGCACGTCGTATTCCCGCCCGAGGTAGCGCTTTATGGTCTGCGCCTTGGTGCCAGACTCGACGATAACCAGGTTCGGTGCCGGTCGCGAGCGGCGTTTGGCGGGAGATTTGCGGCGTTGGGCCATGGTCTATTCAGCGTGGCAATTCAAGGTGGAGGGCGTTCTGCGGCCGTGGCCGGTGTGGGGCAGGCGCACAAATCTTGGGCGCCGCGCCGGTCCGCACGACTTGGCCGATGAGCGGCAGAGCACCCAACCTTAGCAGACGCGGGTTCGGCAGGTCTAGCCCGGCGCGGCGCGGATGGTGCTGCCAGCCCGCCTGGCGCTGGAACGCTCAAAGTAGGCAAGCAGGCGCTGCCGCCAGTCGGGATGATCCTCGAAATCAGGCCAGGTGATTCCGAGCTGCCCAAGCCGTGCCCCGGGGCCGAGCCGGAGCCGCAAATCACTGCGATCGACGAACTGCTCGGGGTCCATCCGCATCACCAGATCGGCGCCGGTAGTGGCGATCGAATCGATCCCCAGCTCGGTGGCGTGCGCGCGCACCTTGGCCACGTAAATGAGGTTGGCCACCGGTTCGGGGAATTCCCCGAACCGGTCACGCAGCCCCTCCGCCACCGCCTCGACCTCGCTTACCGAGTCGGCCCGCACCAGGCGCTGGTATTCACGCAGCTTGGCCGCATAGGTTCCGGCGTACTCGTCGGGAATGTAAGCGCTCAGGGGCAGATCGACCGGGGTAAGGGAACGTTTTCGCCCCTCGCCGGCCGGTCCGGAGCCCTTGGCCTTCCGGACCGCGTCGCGAACCATCTGCAGATACATGTAAAGGCCCACCGAATTGGCAAATCCCGACTGGTTGGCGCCCAGCATGTCGCCGGCCCCCCGGATCTGCAGATCGCGCATCGCCAGGCGCAGGCCGGCGCCGAGATCGTTGGCCTCCAGGACGGCCTGCAGGCGTTTCTGCGCCGCTTCGGTCAGGCGGTCCTCGCGCGAATAGAGGAAATATGCATACGCCTGGGTCGCCGACCTCCCGACCCGGCCGCGCAGCTGGTACAGCTGGGCCAGTCCGAACATCCAGCATTCGTCCACGACCAGGGTGTTCACGTTGGGCAGGTCGACCCCGTTCTCGATGATCGCGGTGCAGACCAGGACGTCGTGCTGGCCGCCGGCGAATTCGACCATCACCGACTCCAGCGCGTTGGAGGGCATCTGGCCGTGGGCGACCGCCACCCGCGCCCGGGGACAGATCTTGGAGATCTTGGCGGCCGCGCCGTAGATCGAGTTGACCCGGTTGTGGACGAAGAACACCTGGCCGCCGCGGGCTAGCTCGGATTCGATCGCCTCGCGGATGACCCCCTCCTCGTAGGCGGTCACGTACGACTTGACCGGGCGCCGGTCGTGCGGGGGCGATTCGATCACCGAAATGTCGCGCACCTCGGTCAGCGCCATGTGCAGGGTCCGCGGGATGGGGGTGGCGGTGAGGGTCAGGACGTCCACCTCGGCGCGCAGTTTTTTGAGGCGCTCCTTCTGGGCCACGCCGAACCGCTGCTCCTCGTCTACCACCACCAGGCCAAGATCGGAGAAATTTATGTCGCGCGAGAGCAGCCGGTGGGTGCCGATGACGATATCGACGGCGCCGGATTCCAGCTCGGCGACGATCTTTTTCTGGCGCGCGGGCGACTGGAATCGCGACAGCAACTCCACCTGCAGCGGAAAGGTCCCGAGCCGGCGCCGAAACGTGTCGTGGTGCTGTTGGGCCAGGATCGTGGTCGGCACCAGGATTGCAACCTGCTTGCCTTCCTGGGCGGCCTTGAATGCGGCCCGCACCGCCACCTCGGTCTTGCCGAATCCGACATCGCCGCAGATCAGGCGGTCCATCGGCCGGTCGGACTCCATGTCGGCTTTCACCTGCTCGATCGCGGTGAGCTGGTCGGGGGTCTCAACGAACGGGAAGGCCTGCTCCATGGACAGCTGCCAGTCCGAGTCCGGACCGAACGAGTGCCCCGGGCCGCTCTCGCGGGTGGCGTAGATCTCCAGCAGCTCGGCGGCGATTTCGCGGGCCGCACCCGAGGCTTTGCGCTTGGCGCGGCTCCAGTCCTTGGTGCCCAACCGCGACAGCTTGGGAGTCGCCTCGCCGGCGCCGACGAATCGCTGCACCCGGCCCAGCTGATCGACCGGCACGTAGAGCTTGCCGTCGCGGGCGTACTCGATCTGCAGGTACTCGCGGTCGCCGGCCGCATTGGCCAGCCGCACCACGCCGCGGTAACGCCCGATTCCGTGCTCGACGTGGACGACGTAGTCGCCTTCGGACAGATCGAGCAGGAACTCCTCGTCGACGGCGGCCTTGGCGGCCGGGGCGGCGCGGCGTCGCATCCGCCCGAATATCTCGGAGTCGGTTAGCAGCTGCAGTCCCAGGCCGCGGTGCCGCCAGCCGCGCGTCAGCGAGGCCCTGACGACCACCACGTCGCCCGGCCCAAGCCGGCCGCCGGCCTCGGCCAGCGGGGTGGCCCAGACGCCGTGTTCGGTCAGCAGTTCGACCAGCCGGTCCCCCTGGTAGCTGGCCAGAATCGTCGCCAGCCCGCTCTCGGCCAGTTCGTTGGCCATGTGCAGGAGCCGTCCGCCGTAAGACTCCGGCGCGGAAAACGCCTCGGTGGCCAGGATCTCGTCGCCCTGGGGGCCGGACCCGCTCTGCAGCAGCTTCAGGTGGGCGTACTCGAGCGCCGCGACCAGCGGCGCCACGTCATTCAGTGGAGTCCCGATGCCGCGCGGCAACTGGCGGTCCTTCATCAGTTGCGCGCGCAGCCGCTCCTCGGCGCCGGACTGCTCGCGCAATGCCCAGCTGATCGCGTCGGGGTCCTCGACCGCCAGGCGCGCCGCCCCGGCGAAGTCGAGCAGGCTCGAGGACTCGCTTTGGCATGAAGACAACAGGAACGGCGCCGCGTCGAAAAAGGACCCTTCCGCCAGGAGCGCCAGCTGGCGGCGCAGGCGGTCCTGGTCGGCGCGCCGCAGGCCGTCGATGTCGAGCTTGCCCAGCGTCGCGGCCGCCTGAGGGCCGCGCCAGACCGGATGCTCGGTCGCCGATCCGACTTCCCAGCTCTCCAGGGCCGCCCCCGAGCGCTGGTCGGCGACCTCGAAGTGGCGCAGCGATTCGATCTCGTCGTCGAAGAAGTCGACCCGGATGGGGCGCGCCGAATCGGAGGGGAAAAAGTCCAGCAGGCCGCCGCGCTGGACGAATTCGCCCGGTTCCTCGACCAGCGGCGAGCGCCGGAATCCAAGGTCCAGGAGACCCTGGGCGAGCCGGGCCGGAGGCAGGACCATGCCGGGCTCCAGCGCCAGCAGGCGTTCGGCGAACTCGCCGGCCGGACAGAGCTTGGGCAGCAGCGCCCGAGCAGAGGCGACGACCAGGAACCCCTTTTCGTTCGAAGGATTCGCGGCCAGTGTCAGACGTTTCAGCACCCGGCTGCGAGCGGCCAGGATCTCATGGTCGGTGCTCACCTGGGCGTGCGACAGGTGGTCCGGCGCCGGGAACGGCAGCACCTCCAGTTCGCCCGCCCAGAGTTCGAATTCGCGCAGGAGCTCCTCGGAGCGGTTCTCGTCGGCTACGACTAGCAGGTGCGGCCTGGCGCTACGGATAACGACCTCGGCCAGCAGAATCGCGTGCGTAGCCGGCATCGCCACGACCGTGGATGGGTCAGCGGCGGCGGCCCGTTCGACGGCGGCTGCGAATTCGGCGGTCGAAGTCAACCGCTCAGCGATCTGCTCGGGCTTCATTCCGGACCCGACCAGTCGCGATTGAACCGGTTCATCAACTCCTCGTGGGTCATAACTCCGACCTGCGAAAGCCCCTCGAGGGCGGCGGCGACCAACCGCTTGACGGCCGGTTGCTGGGACCGACCAAAGCCCTGCAGGACGTATTCGGCCGGATCGAGGCCCGGCGGCGGACGCCCGATACCGAGTTTGAACCGCAGGAACTGGTCGGTCCCCACCGCGGCGATGATCGATTCGATCCCCCGGTGACCGCCGGCCGACCCTCCGTAGCGGACGCGCAGCTTGGCAAAACCCAGATCCATATCGTCATGGATCACGACCATTCGGTCCGCCTCCAGGCCCAAGCCTTCGAGCGCGGATCGCACCGATTTGCCGGATGAGTTCATGAACGTATGCGGAAAGAGCAGCCCGGTGGCGTCGTCGCCGACATCCCGCACCGCAAAGCGACCGCGATAGCGTCGCCGCGGGTCGGGTCCTGGATTGGCGGCCAGCATCGCCCGGCCCACGCGCCACCCGATGTTGTGGCGCCCGCCGGCGTGTTCGCGTCCCGGGTTGCCCAGGAAGACCAGCAGCCGCTCCGGATCCGGTCGGCGCCGGAACAGATCACCCAGACCCATCGGCGACCTCCACCTCCTCCCGGAACGCATCGGACAGGGCCAGCCAGGCCGTCAGATCAAGATTGGCGGGTCGATCGTCGGGGTCGATGCCGGCCGCATGCAGGAGATTGGCGGCCGCGTCGCGCTCCAGGCGCAGGCCGGCCGCCATTGAATTCAGGAGCTTTTTGCGACGCTGTGCGAAAGCGTGCCGGGACAGCCAGATCGCCCTGGCCACCCGCGGGTCCTTGCGATCACGATCGGTGGTATCGATGCTGATGACCGCCGACGTGACTTTGGGCCGGGGCCAGAACGCCGACGGCGGCACCAGGAATTCGATCCGGGCATCGCCGAACGGACGCGTCATCACCGTCAGGGCCGACCAGTCTCCGGGGTCGGCGCAGATCCGCTCTGCAACCTCGCGCTGCAGCATCACGGTAAGGCGCTTGGGGCGATTGCGGCTGTGCAGCAGATCAACCAGCAGCGGCGTGCCGACCGAGTAGGGGAGATTGGCCACGACCTGGTAGGGGCGGTCGGGAAAGATCTGCTCCAGATCGAGGGCGCGGGCGTCGCGCCGCAGGACCGCCACGTTGGGATATCCGCGTAGCTTGCGGCGCAGTGCAATCGCCAGTTCGGCATCGATCTCCACGGCGATGACCTGCTCGGCCACCCCGGCCAGGGGGCGGGTGAGGAGGCCAGTGCCGGCTCCGATTTCCAGCACCGCGCCATCGGGCTGAATCCGGGCGGCGGCGATTATCCGATCAACCACGCCGGCGTCCACCAGCAGGTTCTGTCCGCGCGAGCGCCGTGGTCGGAATCCGCGCGGCGCGCCGCCCCGGCGCCGCCTAGCCCCGCTCAAGTTCTTCCAGCGCGGCCAGGACCGCGGCACGCCGATGCGAGATCGAATTCTTGGCTGAAGTGCCCAGTTGGGCCAGCGTCGATTCCCTGCCCGCCGGCACGAAAACCGGGTCGTAGCCGAACCCGCTTTCCCCGCGCGGGGAGGACAGGATCGCACCCCTCAGGGTGCCTTCGCCGACGGCCAGGACCGTGCCGCGGCGGGCGATGGTGACCACGCTGCGGAACTGGGCCGTACGCAGCGGGGCCGGTATCCCGTGCATGATCGAGAGCAGGGCCTCGGTCCGGTCGGCGTCGCTGCCCGGCGCCAGCCGCGCCGTGCGGACGCCCGGGGCGCCGTGCAGGACGTCGACTTCCAGGCCGGAATCGTCGGCCAGCACCGGAAACTCGGTGAGCTCGGCAAATGCCAGCGCCTTGCGGGTCGAGTTCTCGGCGAAAGTCTCGCCATCTTCGGCGACCTCGATCTGGATGCCGACCTGGTCGGGACGCAGGCTGCTCCAGCCGCGGCCGGCGAGCAGCCCCGCCAGTTCGGTCGCCTTGCCGGGATTGGTGGTGGCGAGAAGAATCGTCCGCTCGGCCGGGTCGTTCAATTCAGATCCCCCAGCCTGCGGCATTGCGGCCCAGGAATCCGGCTTGCGTTTCGGGCGCCAGGCCGGCCCGGCGCACCCGCCCCAGCATGCGGAGCTGGCTGGTCAATGGATAGTCGGATCCGAACAGGATCCGCCCGGGCGCGATCTGGGCCATCAGGCCATAGATCGAGTCGTCGTACAGCAGATGCGAGGCCGCGCAGTCATAGCGCACCGACCCGGTCCGGTCCCGGACCTCCGGCATCGATTCGAAGATCCCGAATCCGGCTCCCCAGTGCGGCAGCTGCAGGCGCAACCCCTCCGGCATCCCGGCCAGGAAGCTGGCGATCTGGCGCGGCCCGGTTGAGTCCTTGCCCGGGTAGGTATGCCCGGCCGGTTCGGTCACATGGACGCACAGGATCAGGTCCCGGTCGACGCAGGCCTGCGGCAGCGGCGAAGTGCGGTGCAGGTCGGCCAGGTCGAATCCCTGCCCGCCGGCGTAGAGCTCGCCGACCGCGGCGACCGGTGCCCCGCGCCAGTATTCGAGTTCGGCCATGGTGGCGTCGGGGTCGGCAGCCGGGACGGTGATGCCGGCGCGGATCCGGCCGCCGCTCCCGGCGGCCGATTCGACCAGGTACTCGTTGCATTTGCGGTGCATCGTCTCGCTCCGCCAGCCGAATCCGAAGCAAAGCGACCGCTCGACCCCGGCGCGGTCCATCTCGGCAAGCAGGGCATCGGCGTCGGCCATGCGCCCCCGTCCGCGGTACAGCGCGGCGAACCACGGCTCGCGCTCGGCCACCGACTCGCGGTCGGCGATCACGTCCGGTGGAAAAATGTGGGTGTGGGCGTCGATGATCAGGGTTCGGACCTGTCCGATGGGAGGGCCTGCTGGCCAATAACCACAAATTATGTAAGTGTCTGAGCCGCGGGTTACAGGGAAGGCCGGCATGACCTGGGATCCGCACCGGTTTGGCCGGCCCGACGTGTGCGCGTCCGGGGCGATCGGCGCCTACGTTCACTTCCCTTTCTGCCGCCGGCACTGCTGGTATTGCGACTTCAACGTGCACGTCGCCGGACAGGGCGCGGTCGCCGCATACCTGGACGCCCTTGAAATTGAGATTGCCGCGGTAGCCGGCTTCCTGGAACCAAGCCCCCGGGTCGAAACCATATACGTCGGAGGCGGCACCCCCAGCCACGCCGGCCGGGAGCGGCTGGGAGGGCTGCTCGATCAATTGCGGCAGCGCTTGCGCCTGGTCCCGGGGGGCGAATTCAGCGTCGAGGTCAATCCGGCCGACGCCAGCGCCGAACTCTTCGCCGCGATGACCGGTTCCGGGGTCACGCGCCTGAGTCTCGGGGTGCAGTCATTTACCGACCGCCGCCTGGCCCTGCTCGACCGTGACCACTCCGGCGAGACGGCCGACCGGGCGGTCGAACTGGCGATGGCGGCCGGGTTCGGTTCGGTCTCGATCGACCTGATTTACGGCACCCCGGGGCAATCGCTGGAGGAATGGCGCACCGACTTGGAACGGACCTGCCGCCTTGGGGTGGGGCATGTCTCCTGCTACGCCCTAACGCTGGATTCGCAACACGCCCGGACCAGGTCGTCTGAGCTCGGCAGGGTCCCGGACGGCGACGGAATGTTCGCCTTCTACCAAGCCGCGCTGGAGATCCTGGCATCGGCCGGATTCGAGCATTACGAGACTTCCAACTGGGCAAGCAGGGGTCATCGCTGCCGCCACAACGCCTCAGTCTGGGCGGGCGGCCACTACCTGCCACTGGGCTGCGGCGCACACGGTTTCCTGGGTAATCGCCGGTATCACCTGGTGCGCCGACCGGACCGTTATGCCGAACGGTTAAAGACCAGCGGCACGCTGCTGGCCGGATGCGAACTGCTCGATGCCTCAGATTTTCTCCGCGAAGCGGTCGCGCTGCCCCTGCGGACCGCGGCCGGGATCGAGCTTTCGGAATTGAAAGAACGCTTCGGATATGACCTGCTTGCAGAGCACGGACCGCTGGTCAAGCAATTGGCCGATGAGGGCCTGCTGGTCCGGGAAGGGACGCGGCTGCAGCCAACCGACCGCGGAATGTTCCTGGCCGATGGATTGGGCGCCGCCTTGCTGCCCAGCAATTGACTGCCGGCCTTGGAGCAACCCGTGAATCTGACCTGGCCCGGCTACAAAGCCCCGGCCGATCTGACGCGCGAATCGCGCCATGTTTTGCCTAAAATGGACAGACTAGTCAGACTAGATAGTACTACCTCATGGCCATTACCTATTCGACATACGAGGCAAAGGCCCGGTTTTCAGAAGTAATCCGCCACGTTCGCGAAGGGCGGACCGTCACCGTGACCTACCGGGGAGAGGCGGTCGCCGAAATAAAGCCACTCGCAAAACCTACCTCTATTGAGGCGAGGATCGAAGACTTGCGGGCGAGGGGAATTCTGACCGGCCCTTCCGGCCCGAGGAAGTTCTTCGACCGAGGTACCCACGTTCCTGGGGCGCTGCAGAGGTTCTTGGAGGAACGCGATTGACGGGCGCTGCATATGTGGACTCATCTGTGTTGATTTGCATTGCCTTTCGCGAACCCAATTGGCGCGAACGGGAGCTCCGGCTGAATCGCTATGCGACCTTGGTCGCCTCCAATTTGCTCGAAGCCGAAGTCAAAGCGGCCCATGTCCGTTCGGGAGTCCCGTTCGAACCGGGTCTTTTTGACGCAATCGACTGGTTATTGCCTGATCGACCGCTCGGAGAGGAAATCGAGCTGGCGGCCGGTTCCGGG